>JBBSDR010000025.1:0-15285 GCA_038240465.1 Gemmatales bacterium | reverse complement strand
GTGGGAACGAGGAGGGGGGAGGGCGTCACCCGCGTGCCGCATGGAAATCACGATGCACACGGCGGCGGACGATGAACTCGTCGTCGTCCAGCCAGCGGCGAGCGTTGGCGCCGAGCGTCTGGTCCTCGCCGGCGATTGCCAGCACCACCGACTCGACCACGTCAAGTTGCAGCAAACTATAGTACTTGCTCGTCGTCATCATGTCGCGGATGTTCTTCAGCTCGTGGAACAACTCCGCCAGCCGGGTTTTCACGACCTCCACCGGAGCGCCGCCAACGGTTCGCGCATAGACGCCTGCCAGTGAAGCGCGCTCGCGCACCTGGCTCGGCTGCCAGTCGCCTTGCAAGAGCAGCGTTCGGGCCGCGTTGATGATCGGCTCCGCTTGGCGTTCGCGGCCGAAGTACAGCCAGCCCGAGGCGACGTGTAGCAGCGCTCGCAACGCCGCCGGCCCGTGCTTGTCCGAAGGCAGCGTCGTCAGCGTCGAGGGGTCCTTGCCTTCGAGAATGACGTCGGCCATCTGCCGCAGCAATACGTCGATCTCGTCGCGCATGCCGAGCTTGCGCAAGCCGCGCAGCGACTCGTTGGCCAGGCGTTCGATCGCCTGCATCGCCTGACCGCTGCCGCGCTGCGATTGCAGCAGTTTCTGGAAGCGCAACACGAGCGCTTGCACATGGTCCTTGCGGTCGAAGTGAGCCGAAACGAACAGCCCGCGCTCCAGCAACTCGGCCCGCTCGATCAGCGCCTTGATCTCGTTCGGGTCCGGGAGCGCGTCCCAGGCCGGCCCGAACGCCGTCAGGATTTCCAGGGCGAATTCCTCGCTGACGCGCGGCGACACGTCAAGGCAAGTCCGCAGGATCTTCGCCCGCTGGTCATGTCCCTTGTTGCCGCGCGGCACCTCGTGCAGCATCTTCAGCAGCCGCTCGGCAAGTTCTTTCCGGTCCGTCAGCCGGGCCGCCTCGGCAAGCTTCGTGGCCAGATCATCGGTCTTGGCGGCCCAGTCGGCATACGGATCGATCTTCTCGTCCGGCTCCAGGATGCGCGAGTGCTGCCGCAGCCGGTCGGCGACGTAGCGCTGGATGCGCTCCATGTTTTTCTGCAGATACTCCATTTGCTCCGCCGGCAGAGGGCCGGCGTTCTTGCGCCCCTCCTGAGCGAGCCTGATCCGATGCGCGAATGCTCCGAGCAAAAACGTGTGCGCGTCCTCGGCCTTTTCGAGTGGCTTCCTCGCCTCCTCGAAAAGAGTGCGGCTGGCGTCTTTCTCGCCCAGACGAGCCAGACCATAGGCGAAGAATAGCTGAATGTAGGCCAGGGTCGGTGCCGAGCCTTCGGTCTGGAACCCCTCGTTCGACTCCCGGGACCACTCGCGAGCCCGGTTGCACAGATCGAGCATCCAGTCGCGAACGCCGCGAAACTTCTGCGTGGCCGGCTCTCCGGCAAAGCGCAGAAAGCCGGGCAGGTCCTGGTCGGGCCGCAGACCATTCTGGAACAGCCGCTCCAGCACGCGGTCGCGCGCCCGCGCCAGGGCCAGGACGTCGCCATTAGTCAGACGAGCGAAAGCCGTCCACGCCAGCCACGACGCCCGCACCGCAATCTTGTCCTCGTGCGCCTCGAGGAATCGCCCCACGGCGTTGAGCCGGGCGACCAACTCTACCGGCGGCGACGGGCGCTGCGAGGCCCAGACGAGATACGCGGCCAGGGTCCGGGCGTCAGACAGGTTGACGTTTTTCGCATCCAGGCTCAACACCCGATCGAGATCCTCACCCGGCAGTTCGCGCGGCTTGCCGGCGGACCCCAGGACGGAGGCAGTCCAGCGTGTCCGCTTGCGTCCCGTGTCGTCGCGCTCCGGTACGGCCTCGGCCTCGTTATGGAACCATGCCCACAGCCAGCCTTCCGGCCAGTCGTCGCTGTTCCACAGCACGTTGAGCCAGCACATGCTGGCGTCGTCGTGTTGCTTCAGCGCCATGTTGAGCGAGGCCATCTCCGGCCACAGGGCCTGCCGCTCCGCCAGGTCGAGTTGTCCCTCGAACGCAAGGAACTGTTCCTCGATCTGACCGAGGCGGATTTTCTGGGCGGTTGGCTCCGCCGGCACCAGCGAGATGTGGTCGTTGCCGGCCAGAGCTTTGTCGTCCTTGCCCTTGTTTTTGGGGGCCGGGACCTCGATTTCCTGCATGCTGCCGCTGCCCTTGCCTCCCTGCCCTCGTCCCTTCTCGCCGGGAGGCTTCTTCGGTTTCGGCGGCCCGTCCTCGTCGCAGAGGAACGACTCGAAATCGAACGAGTTCGACTGGATCCAGGTCGCCAGCGCCTCGCGATCGCGATCGATGATGTAATCGACCCACTCCCGCAGCGGACGGAATACATCCTGGCCGATCGTCTCGGGCGTGAAGGCCCCATCCTTGTTCTCGGGATGGAGCCAGGTGAGGAGGTTGGGGTCGTCGGCCAGCAGCGTTCGGACGATGTCGCGGCGCAATTTGGGTTGCAAGCGATGACCGCAGGGCAGGAACAGGTTCGGCAGTTTGACGAAGGTGCGGAAGCCGACTGCGTCGAGGACCAGCACCGGCGGCGGGTCCTTCGACGGCCTGACGCGCAGCACGATGATTTGCCGGCCCTTGCTCTCGCCAACGGCGAAGGCGAGCCGGTCGAGCAGCTTATCGTCGCTGTGCTGGACGAGGTTGTTCAGTTCGGCGATGGGATCGTTGCGCAGCACCCACAACTCGGCCGCCTCGGTATCGCTGCCGCGAGCGAGCCGCAACTTGACGGCCAAACGAGCCTTCAACTCGCTGTCCTGGTAGCCAAGGGTGCTTCCGGGCAGTTGGAACTCGAGGACGTCGTAAACGTCGCGGAAGGGCTGCTCGGGCAGATACGTCCACATTCGCGGCGGACGCAGCAGCAGCATCTGCCCTTCAGGCGGCTTGATGCGGCCGGCCAGCGGATGGGTATAGCCGAGCTGAACCCAGACGCGCGTCGCCCTCTCGACAAAGGCTCGCGGGGCGTCCGGACCCGTGCCGTCGAGTGCGCGCAGCAGGGAGTAGTAAGGCGGTCCGACGACACGCAGCAGCGCGCGCGTGGAGCCGTCCTTCTCTTCGAGCCAGCGATAGCCTTGCCGATCGTTGCCGAGCCGCAGGACCTCGGTCGCCAGCCGGGTGAGTTGTTCGCCGGAGTTCAGATCGAACAGGACCGGCGTCTGTTCCGGCGGCGCGACAATCGCGCCTTCGCGGCTGAGCGGCAGCATCTCGAGCCAGCAGCTAATCTCGGCGGACAGCTCGGTGCCGCTCTTCTTGCCGATCTGGACGCCATATCTCTTGAGTTCGTCCTGGCCCTTGCGCGCCGGCGTGACGGACGGTTCGAGCCAGAGTTGTCCCTGGTCGTCGAAGCCCGCCGTCGCCGGCGCGAGGCTGACGGACGGCGGAACAGCCCCGTTGACGAGGACCATCTTGAGCGTATCGAGATCGGGGAATTTAAGGATCATGGTGCGTGGGTTGATTGATAATTGATGATTGTCGATTGATGATTGATGATTGTCGATGGTCGATGGTCTTTCCAGTTCGTCGAGAGAACAAAACGACAATCGACAATCATCAATCGACAATCATCAATCATCAATTATCAATCATCAATCCCCTTGTCCCTGGGCCTGACGCTGCGGCGTCGGATCGTTGCTGACCGGCGGCAGCGCTTCCTGTTCGTCCTCTTCGCGCTCGACGATGATCTTCCCGAGTTCGCCCGCCTTGACGAGGCCGCCCTCGATGAGCTTGTCGGCGAGCGCCTTGTGCTGCTGTTCGTGTTCGTGCGGCAGCGCGTCCGCGTCGGAGCGCAGCGAGATGATGATGTCTTTCTTCCCCGTCGCCGGATCGCAACGGAGGCGAATGGTCATTTCGGGCATGACAGGTTATTCCTTGCTTTTCCTGGCTTTTCTGGTTGTTCCGTCCTTCTTGTCCTCGCCGTTGTCTTTCCCCGCAGAGGAGTCTCCCTCGGCGGCGGCCGGCGCGGTCGAAGGGTTGCGCTTCTGGAAGCCGGCGATGATTTCCTGCACTCGCGCGGGTTCCAGCGTTTTCTTCTCGAGCAGTTCGTCGCGCAGGGAGATGAGGTCTTCCCTGTGCTGTGCCAGAATGGCCTTCGCCCGGGCCTGTGCCTCAACGATCAGCGTATCGATTTGCCGATCGACAAGTTCCGCGGACATGCCGGAAATCAGTTCGCGCTCTCCCTTGCTGTCGCGGTAGACGCGCAAAGCGGCCTGGTGTCCGCCCATGCCGAGGAATTCGACCATCCACTGGGCAATGGCGGTCGCGCGGCTCAGGTCGCTCTGTGGGCTGCCGCCAGCGCCGGAAGAGGAATCGCCAATGAGCAGGTTCTCCGCCTCCCGCCCGCCGTAGAGTACGACCATCATCTCGAAGAACTCCGCCCGGCTGTACCCAACCCGATGGATCTCGTCCTTGGCGAATTCCGTCACGAAGGGGACCCAGGGAACGCGGTTCTGGATGGTGATACGCTCGGGGGGCCGGTGATGCGGGCAGCACAGGGCGCAGAGGAAGTGTCCGGCCTCATGGGTCGCCACCATGGGAGCGTCCTTGTCGGACAGTTCAACCTTCTCCGTATACTCGGTCAGTCCGCGTTCGATATCCTCGGGAGTCGTCTCATCGGTGCGTTCCTCGCGGATGCGCAGGCGCGCGACCGCTCGACACAGCGAATTGAGATGATCGCCGCTGAAGCGCGTCCCTGTCTGCGTCGGGTAAGACTCGCTGGTTCGCCGGACGGCATAGTCCATCGCTTCCTTGGACATGCGCAAGCGCATCCTCTTGTCGTAAATCTCGAGGATGGCACGGCGGTCATCGTCTTCGGGGTAGGGAATGTGCAGATGGAACTCGAAGCGTCCCGGCCGCAGCAGGGCGGGATCGAGGATCTCGGCGAAGTTGGTCGTGCCGATGACGAAGACGAGGTCCTCCTTGCGGAAGCCGTCCATCTCGGTCAGCAACTGGTTGACCATCGAATGCTCGACGCCGCTGCCGGTGTAAGTGCCGCGCGCCGAGGCGAACGAGTCGAGTTCGTCAAAGACGATGATCGCCGGCGCCGACTACCGCGCCTTGTGGAAAATCTGCCGCAAGTTTTCTTCCGATTCTCCTACCCATTTACTCTTTAATTCAGGGCCGGACACAACGGTAATGGCCGCTCCGAGCGCTGCCGCCATGCCCTTGGCGAAGAGCGTCTTGCCGGTGCCGGGCGGACCCCAGAAGATCATGCCCTTGGGAATCAACTCCTCCAGCCGCTGGATATCCTCGGCTTCAAGGAGTTGGTCCTTGTGCGTCAATACTTCGAGGATCTCCGATCGGAGTTGCTTCTTGACCGTGGCGTAGCCGCCGATGTCCTTGTCGATGTCGATGGTCGGTACTTCGAGCGAACCGGTCAGCGTGGCCTGGCGCAATTGGCGAAAGGCGCGGCGTGGATCGCTGGGATAGTCCTCGCCTTCGAGAGTCGAGAGCAGCCGGCGCAGCCGGACGGCATTGACACCCGAGACGTGCTTGTAGAGCGACCAGGGGTTGAACTCGCGGCCGAACTTGCGGCTCTCGCGCTGGGTGATCAGATGCCGCAACCGATTGCGGCCGATGCCGAGCAGGCTGATGCGATGCGGGAACAGGTTTTCAATAACGCGCGGCAGCGGAAACGAGGGGTCCTTGAAGCCGAGCCAGACCAGTTCCGGGTTCTCGTACAGGAGCGGAATGACCTCGCGCGCCTCGGCCGTCAACCCACCCTGGCTGGTCGTGAGCAGATCGAGATGCGGCAGCACGACAACGCGCCGCTCGACAGCGCCGCGAACGGCCTCACGCAACTGGGCGATCATCGTACCCATCATGCCCATCGGCATGGCGCCGGGCTGTTCCTCCTGGCGCGGCCGGCCATCAAGGTAGAGGCAGCGCAGTTGAGCGGCTCGCAAACGATTGCGCACGTTGAGATAGAGGAACGGCCCCAGGTCCTTGTCGCATTCGATGAGACAGGGCAGGTTGCGCTGGAGTTTCGAGGCTACCTCGGCCAGTTCGTTGGCGTAGGCCGCCTCGACCGCCTGTTCGGCGGTGAGTTCAAGGGGCAGTTCCGCTTCGGGAATGATTACACTCATGAGTGTTCGGGAAATTGCAAAATGCAAATTGCAAAGTGCAAAGTGCAAAGTGCGGGACACGATGTCGCCCCCCTCCGTGACGGAGAGGAGCGTTGGTCAATTTGCAATTTGCATTTTGCAATTTGCATTTTGCAATTGTCTCTCTTTCAGCCATCCGATCACACTTCGACGACAATCGTGAGCGATCCTGTCTGCGGATCCTCGGTCATCTCCTTGATCTGTCCCATCTGCGACGCCTTGCGCTTGAGGGCCTCGGCCGTGACGCGATTGACGGCCTGGTCGAGTTCGCGGCGCACCTCGCCGAGTTGCTTTTCGAGGCGATCGGTCACCTCGGTCTGCAACTCGTCTTCCTTGCGTTTGGCCTGCTTCTCGAGGTCGGCCCTGGCCTGCCCGCGCAGTTGTTCGCGGACGGACTTGGAGGCGGGACCGACGTCGTCCCAGGCGCGGCCTTCCTTCTCCTGTTGGAGATCGACCGACGCCGACGATTCGCTCGAGACCGTGACGATACCCGTCTTGGGATCGACGGACACCTTGACGCCGTCCTGCTCCTGCACAAGGTTCTCGCCCTCGCGCTGGTAGCCGCGTTTCTCGAGTTCCTGCGCCAGCAGTTCGGCCATCTCGTCGCAGGGCAGCACTTCGAGGATCTCCAGTTGCGTGGAGACCCGGTCGTGCGCCCGGATGACGCGCCGCAGAGTTTCACGAATGGCAATGCGATACGATCGGCTCATGATCAGCCCTCAGTCTGTCGCATGGGGTCCAGGTGTCGAATGATGACCTGGGCGCGCTCGGTGAGGGTGTCGCCCTCATAGCGTTCCCAGTCGGCCAGCCACAGTTGACTGGCCTGATAACCGTCGTCGAAGTAGCCGACGGCGCGAGCGTTCCGCGCCCATCGTTGCATGCGCGGCATCTGCCTCAGAAACGCCAGCGCGCCGCGATACGTCTCGGCTCGATCCGCCAGCCGCTGGGCGTGTTGCCGGAGGCTCTTGACCCACAGTTGCGGGGTGGCGTTGGCGGTCACCAGCCGTGAAGCCGCGATCAGCAGGAACCGCGCCAGATCGAGCCGTCCCGCCGTCTCGACGGCCTTGAGGAAGGCATCGAGTCCGCGTTCCTGCGCCTGGCCGAGATCGCGCATCTGCTGCCAGCCGGTCAGGTTGCCCTTGTCCACCTCCATTTGCACCCAGCGCTCGGCCAGCATGGGCTGCAGTGCTTCGAGGATACAGGCACCGACGCCGGCCGTCCACGCTTTGAAGTCCGGCTGGCTCGTGGTGGACGCCCTTGCATGATCGTCGGGAAAGGACAGCCAGGCGAGGCCATGCGAATTCAGGGGGGCTTTCTCGATCAGGCGGCCGGCCAGGTCGTTGCCGCGCAGTTGTTCGTAGGCGAAGTAGAGCAGCAGCAAGTCGCCGAGAGTCGGTTCGACGATGGGTTGCCAACCCTTCTTGTCCTCGTCCGGCTTCTTCGCGGTGATCCAGACGAGGAAGTCGAGACTGTTGCGCGAGAAGGATAACCCCAACTGTGCGGGTGGCGTCCGTTCCCAGAGCCGGCCCTCGACGGGATTGTCCCCGCGCATGTGGCGTTCGCGTCGCCAGCCGCCGCCGCGGATGAGCAGCAGAACGGTCCCTTTGCCGAGGGCATCCTTGACAAGGTCGATGGCGTTGCGTCCGAGGCATCGGGGCCGATCGAGCTTGGCTTCCAGCAGAGGCAGGGCTTGCTGGATGGGCGCCTGCCGCAGGAAAAAGTGCAGCAGCCGCAGCAGATTGGCCTCGAACCGCGAGACACTTTTCATTCTACGCCCCACAGCGCCGCGAGCGACTCGATACACCTGTCCTTTCGCTCTGTTTATGTTAGCAGAGCGCGAATCGTCTGTGTGATTTTATCCAGCCGAGGCTCCGTCGCATGCGTTTTTCTTTGGCGGCCCACTCGGAATGGACACGACACGGCGGATCGAGGTTCTCGCTTTCGCGTCCGAGAAGACTACACTGGTTGCATTGCTGTATTTGCCGCTTGCGGCGTCGCGAGTCTGTCTCGATGGATGCACGATCGGAAGCGAAACGCCGGAAGAAGCGTCCTGAGCCGGCCGAGATCGCGGTGATTGGCGAGGTCGATGACTGGGAAGAGGACGTCATTCGCGCCTTGCTGGAAGTGCCGGCGGGAGGCGACTGCGTCTTCTACATCGACTCGACCGGCGGCAGCGTGTACGGCGCGCTGGCCGTGGTGACACTGCTGCGCCAGCGGAATCTGAAGGCGACGGCGGTGGTGCTGGGCGAGTGTTCCTCGGCAACGCTGCTCGTCTTCGCGGCCTGTCAGAAGCGAGTGGTGACGGCCCACAGTACGCTGCTGTTTCACAAGATGAAGTGGCAGAGCGAGAAGTGGGTCGAATCGGGCGAGGCGATCCATTGGGCGCGGCACTTCGAGAAACTCGAAGAGGGCATCGACGATTTGCAGGTGCGTCTGTTCGGCCGCGCGGAGGAGCAGGTGCGGACGTGGGTCGCGGGCGGTCATTTCGTGACGGGTCCGGAGATCGTCGCCACCGGACTGGCCGAGTTGCTCGATTTGTGAGCGATCCGGGGTATTGCGGGTTCGATTGCCCTTGCGGGGATGGCCGAGTCCACTACAATTCTCGTCAAGAGAGTCCTGCCGACTTAGCTCAGTGGTAGAGCAATGCTTTCGTAAAGCATAGGTCCTGGGTTCAAATCCCAGAGTCGGCTTTTTTACCTTGGTTGCAATCCGGGTTGCATCAGAATGCCGAGAGGTGGTTCTTCCGGGACAAAATCAAGCTCCCTGTCGCCCGAGTAGCCTGCTCGATGCCCAAGAGCACGGCGAGGCCACCGGACATCCCCGTTGAGGTTCTTCCGTGAAGGCGTCACGCCAGTGGTGCAGGGTGGGATGAGCTTATGCCCAGCGTCTGGAAAACCGCCCGAGTCTTCATCTCCTCGACGTTCCGCGACATGCACGCCGAGCGGGATCATCTCATCAAGGTTGTGTTCCCGGCCCTGCGCGAGCGGCTGGAAAAGTACCGCATCTACCTGGACGACATCGACCTTCGCTGGGGCGTCACCAGGGAACAGGCGGAAAACGATCAGGTTCTTGACCTCTGCCTCCAGCAGATTGACGAGTGCCGCCCGTTCTTCATCGGCATCCTGGGCGAGCGTTACGGCTGGGTGCCGACGCAGTTCCCCGTCCAGACGCTTTCTCAGCAAGGCTGGGTGCAGTACCACACCGGCAAGAGCGTCACCGACCTGGAGATCGTCTACGGCGTCTTGACGAAACCAGGGATGCGTCGTCACGCCTTCTTCTACTTCCGTGACCCGGCGGCACTCGATGATATACCGGAAGAAATCCGCAGCTGCACCTTCGCTGAAACTGACCCAGAACGGATTGCCAACCTGACCGATCTGAAGGAGAGGATTCGCCGGAACGGCTACTCTCCGATGGACCCATACCCGGCTCGCTGGGACGCGCAGGCTTACGACCGACCGACCAGGACGCATGGGCGGCTTGTTGGCCTGGAAGCATTCGGTGAACGGGTTCGGGAGCAACTTTGGGAGGCCATCAAGGCAGAACACAACCTGCCGGATGCACCACCCCCGGAGACGGCACTCGACCCTCTGGCCGTGGAGTTGGACTACCACGAGCGGTTCATGGAGTCGCGGCTGCGGGTTCATGTGCTGCGTCAGCAGATCAACGACAAGCTGCTGGCTTTCGCTGAGAACGATGCCACCGTTCCCTGCCTGGTCACGGGGCCATCGGGTTCCGGCAAGTCCGCGAGCCTGGCCCGGTTCGTCATGGACTACCAGCGGGCACACCCTGATGCCCTGGTCGTCCCGCACTTCATTGGAGCCAGCCCCCGGTCAACCAACCTCCGCCCGATGCTGCGGCGGTTCTGCCAGGTTCTCAAGGCCCGCCTGGGCCTGGCAGAAGAAGTGCCCGAAGAAGTGACCAAACTGGCGGTGGCATTCCGGGAGTTCATCGGCAAGGTGCCGCCGAACCTGCGCGTCTTGTTCGTCATCGACGCCCTCAACCAGTTGGACGAAACGGATCGTGCCCAGAATCTGGCATGGCTCCCGGTGCAATTCCCACCCCAGGTGAAAGTCGTGGTGAGTTGCATTTCCGACTCAGGGAAGGCGGAACCAGCACTGGACGCCTTTGCCGGACGCCAGCACGTCTCGCTGGCGGTTGGCCCACTGGATGATGAAGAACGGCGAAAGATCATCCAGGCGGTGCCGTCGCTGTCGGCCAAAGCGCTCGACGACCAGCAGATCGAGCAGTTGCTGGCTAATCCCGCCACGACGAATCCGTTGTTCTTGCTGGTGGCGTTGGAGGAGCTACGGGGGTTCGGCTCCTACGAGCGGCTCAACGAGCGCATCACTGCCTTCCCACGGGAGGGCGACACCGTCACGGCGATCTTCACGCAGGTGATTGAGCGTCTGGAAGAGGAGTTCGCCAGGGAGGCAGTTCGGCCCATCCTGCTTCTCCTGGCCGTTGCTCGCCGTGGCCTGTCCGAGCGGGAGTTGCAGGAACTGGTGGGCGGACTTCCGGGTGCTGATGATCTGTTTCCGGTCCTGCGGCAACTTCGGCCTTACCTTCTCCGTCGTGCGGAATTGATCGACTTCTACCATCGCAATCTCTACAAGGCCGTTCGTGACCGTTACATGGACACGCCCGAAACGCACCGGGCTGGTCATGCTTGGTTGGCAGGCTACTTCGACAGCCAGCCCCTTTGGCTGCAAACCGATGACCAGGCGGCGGGTTCCCCAAGTGCGCCAACTCTGCAACCAAACGTGCGGAAGGTAGATGAGCTTCCCTGGCAGTGGCTACAAGCCAAACATGGGGAGCAGTTGAATAACCTCCTGACCGATTTGGCTTTCTTGGAGGCGAAGACGGCGGCGGGGCTGGTTTTCGATCTCGTGACGGATTTCCGACAGACAGGCTCGCTATTGGCGACCGACTTGCGTGCAAGCGATGGTCTGGGACCGTGGTACTACTTTGTGCTTTCAAATCCACAGTTCCTTCAGCAACACCCCCACTGCTTCTTCCAGCAGGCGTTCAATGAGCCGGTCGATAGCCCGGTCAGCCGGGCTGCACAACGAGCGTGGGCGGCGGAAACGCCAGGTGGTGTTCTTGTGCCACACGTTCTAGAAGCGATCCTGGAATGGACCAATCGCCATCGGGACTGGCAGCCGCCCGCCTGTTTGATGACCCTCACTGGCCATACATGGTATGTCAGAAGTGTGGCCTTGTCCATCGACGGGATGACTATCATCTCGGGTTCTGCGGACAAGACACTCAAGGTCTGGGATGCTCGAACGGGCGAGTGTTTAAGCACTTTAACTGGTCACAAGGGGGAGGTCACAAGCGTAGCCTGTTTTGCCGACGGGATGACAGTCGTCTCTGGGTCAGAGGATGAGGCCGTCAAAGTCTGGGACGCCCAGTCGGGCACGTGCCGCTTAACCCTCACCGGCCACTTGGGCTATGTCCTCAGCGTGGCCTGTTCCGCCGATGGCCGCATACTCGTCTCGGGGTCAAAAGATAACACCGTGAAAGTATGGCTGAGGCAAACAGGTGAATGTTTACATACTCTCACCGGTCACAGGAACTCTGTTAACAGCGTTGCCTTGTCGGGCGATGCACGTATCGTCGTCTCAGGGTCTGATGACGGAGAAGTAAAGGTCTGGGACAGTCAGACTGGCAACTGCCTACGGACACTCTCCGGTCACGAGGACCGTGTCTATTGTGTGGCCTGTTCCGCCGATGGTCGGAGAATCATCTCGGGTTCTCAAGACAAGACGGCCAAGGTCTGGGATACTCATTCTGGTGCGTGTTTACGCACCTTTAATGGCCACAATGAGAATGTCACCTGCGTAGCATGTTCCGCAGACGGGCGGACAATAATTTCCGGATCAACTGAATTGAAGTTTTGGGACATCCAGTCGGGAGGGTGCCTCAAGACGTTCGTTGGGTGTGGCGGCAGCGTAGCCTTCTCTGCCGATAGGCGGATGTTCGTTTCAGCAGCATCTGGCAATACGTTGAGGGTCTGGGACACCCAGGTTGAGGCGTGCCGCCCGCCCCTCGCCGGCCACGAGGACTGTGTAACCGGATTGGATTGTTCCGCAGACAGGCGTATTGTTGTCTCCGGTTCGTATGACGGGACCGTTAGGATTTGGGACGCCAGGACTGACAACTGTTTACGTACTCTCCCTCGCCACAACCGCCCTGGCTGGGACCACACGATCCGCAGCGTGGCCTGTTCCGCCGACGGGCGGACGGTCGTCTCGTTGTCGGGCAGAATGGTAAAGTTTTGGGATGTCGAGACAGGCGAGTGTCGTCTGACCAACACCATTACCGACTGCTCTCCTGATGCAGTCGCATTCTCCGCCGACGAGCGTCTGCTCTACTCGTGGCCATATGACGAGTGTCTTGATAACCGCGACAATTTGCTGAAGGTATGGGATGCCGAAACCGGCGCATGCCTGGCAACACACCCCAAGAAATCCAGCGAAGCCCAGACGCTTTTGACGGAGGTTTTAGACCACAGTACGCAACGAAGACGTAAACGAAGCGGATTGAGTGCCGAAATCGTCTCCGGGAATCTGGTGGTCGAAACCTCAGTTAGCGTTCCTGGTAGAACTGCGACATCGGTTTCGCCCGCCCAGCAACTCATTGCTCCTGGTCCTTTCTGGGAGGCTCTCGGCCCGCTGGTTGATGACCGCATCATCGCCTTCACTGCCAGCGGTGAGGCCCACTGGTTCCGTATTCGCCGCCGAAATGAGGCAACTCCTTCAGGTTCCTGAAGGACGACAGCGCTCAATGCGAATCGACCGACTTTGCCCATCGACACAAAGTCAACTACCACGCCGATCACGCGCCACTGCGTTGTGCAATTTCCAGTAGGTTACCTCGTATGCCGCCCTGGTGCCCAGCACCGGGTGTCCGCAGTGCTTGCCGCAAAAGCCGACGAGCTTGTGGATGTCGTTCTTGAACGGGTTGAAGCCTCGCTCCACGTCATGCCACTTGCGGCACGCATTCCCGACCATCCGGGCAATCTCCAGCAACTGCGTCAGTTCCGGCTCCAGCGCGGCCAGTTGCTCCCAGGTCACGCCGTGCATGTTCTCTATGTCCTTCACGTTGGTGCAGTCTTTCACGTTCCTCCACTTGTTGATGTTGATGTTGATGAACACGTCGTCGCCGCCGTGACCATATCGGTGACTTCCCGATCATCGTCAACGGCGGGTGATTGGTCGGGCCAGTCCAAGTCGGTCACAACGGGATTCCGCCGTGGCTTTCGACTGACTCGGACCAGCCCGGCTGATTCCAGGGCCGTCAAGCCCCCGGTATTTCCCTTTGCGGTCGATGCCGAACCGCTTGATCACGGAAAGGCTAATCATGAGATGTCGTCGGAAGCAAGCTGATCCTGGGCGGCGTGGCGAATGCGAAGGATGTTGACCGTTTGTCCTTCGATGGTAAACAGGACGCGATGGACGTTACGTCGCCGGCCGTAAAGCAGCTGGCGCAGGTCCACGCCGAGGTCAGCGGCTTCGTCCGCGGCAGGGTAACGGTTCGGGTCAGTTTCCAGGTTCTCGACGATCCGGAGCAGGCCGGCTCGCCAGCGGGCGGCGGCCGCCGGGCTCGTGCGGGCGAACCACGCGACCGTGGCCGCGATATCGGACCGGGCTCGGGGACGAAAGACGACCTGGAAGGCCATCGCTCACTCCCCCGGCTCAAGGGGAAGGTTGTACTTCGTCGCCAGTTCTTTCAAAAACTCCCGCGCTGGCGTCCCGCGCCCCGCCCGGACATCCTCCAAAGACTCGCGCAGAATGGCCAGTTCCTGCTCGCGGTCGGAGGGTTCCGGTGGCGGAGTCAGATCGTCGGGGTCGGTCACTTCAATCCGGACCCGTGCTCCTTCGGGGAGTTGCACCCCGCCATCCAGGACGATCGCTCCATTGACCACCATGCCTTCAAGTGTCATCGTGTACCCTCCCGAATCTCGATGGGAGTCATTGTAACAAGCCGCAATGCGTCGAAACAGCCCAGGAACAAGAAGCACCGATCATCTTCAACGGCGGGCGGCTGCTCGGGCCAATCCAAGATTGTCACGACGGGATTCCGCCATGGCTTTCGACGGACCCGGACCAGCCCGACTTTTTCCAGGGCCGACAAGCCCCGGTATTTCGCTTTGCGGTCGATGCCGAACCGCTCGATTACAGCAGTCGTCAGCGGCACCTCCTTCGACCGACGCTGCCCGGCCTGAAACCAGATGGCCAGGGCAACGGCCAGAGGGGCTTTGCCGGACAGCTTCGCCGCACAAGCCAGCCAGCCCAACGGTATCGGTCCCTTGAGAAACTCTCCCTTGATCTGCTTGGTCTTCACCGGGATCGGCTTCACGATCCGCTTGGTTTCGGAGCGGACCTCCGTTGGCGTCGGCGGCAACCGGAACCGATCAAGGTCGGCAAAGGCGTCCGTGTTGTTGCTCATGCCGCCCTCCCGCATAGTTCGCAGACTATCTCCCACATGGCCTTGCCCCGCTTGTCGGAATACCTTTCCGGGTGCCGGACGATCTTCGCTTCCGTCCGGAGCGGAAAGCCTTCCAGCACGATCTCACTAGCTTTCTGCATGACCGCCTGGGTGGCCTCGACGGCGGTCTCGATTTCGTTGGTCGGTGCCTCGATCAGCAGGGCGTTGTGAACAGGGCAGCACACGCCGATGCCCTTCTCGGTGGCCTCGCAGCAGGCCAGCCGCATTATCTCGGCCCCGTTCGCCTGCATCGGAAACTTCCGCAGACTACGGGGGGTTGCGTCATTGCCGACATGGACGGTCCAGCCGAAGACGGTCTTCAACTTGCCAGTCAAGATGGCCGTGTCCTGCACCGCGTCCGACCAGGCCCAGAACTTCTTGAACGTCTGCTTGTGCAGGACGTCTTCGGGATCCACTTTCTGGAGTAGACACTGATCGAGCCGGCTGCGGGCCAGCGCGATCAGCGGGTTGGCGAATCGGTGAAAGATCAGCGATGCGACTTCCTCGTCTCCCTCGCGAAGCCGGGTCATGCACTCGTCAAACGAAGGGGCTTCGGCCATGGCAATTCCCCTCGTGAGTCCTCTGGATTTCTCGAGACTTCTCGCCAATCCCGACCGTAATCGAGGAAGAATGGCCACAAAAAACACGAAAAGGCACGAAAAGGGAAG
>JBBSDR010000024.1:0-15460 GCA_038240465.1 Gemmatales bacterium | reverse complement strand
GTCGGTGCAGCGGGATGGGGTCTCTACAAGCTCTTCTTCGAGGAATAACCGCGACCGCCGCAGCTTGGCCACGCAAGGATCAGTTCGTCGTGACATGACGGTCGCTCCCGCGTGAGCCGACCTTCAGCAGCACAGGCAGTTGGGCGGTAAAGAGGCCAGGAACCCGAGGCGAAGACAAGAGAGTAAGGGAGAGACGGCACTGGCCCAGCAGGACTGCCGCCGTAGCGGAACCGAGCGAATTCGTAGCGCAATCTGTTGGGGCCGCTTGTTGCTGCTGAAAGCGAGCCACACAACCACAGTCAGCAGCGGAGGACACAACCATGATGCAGCGGTTTTCTCTATTCTTGGTGCTCACGGTCGCCTTCGCCATCGTGGCGGTTTCGCCTGCCGTGGCTGCGGATAGGACCGTCTGGGTCGGGAGGGACCTCGATAACAACCAGGTCATCTGGTCCTGCTCGAACGTCGGCGGCAACGACTGGAAACTGAAGAAAAACGGGAGGACCCTCGGCGACTACGAAGGTGTCACGAGTACCGCCGAGTTCGTTGAGTTGCGATTGAAAGGGACAACGGAGTATGACCGCGTGCGGCTGTACAAGGACAACCTGTCCATGAATAAGGAAGGTTCTAAGACGGAGTGGATCCAGATGGCCAAAGGGAAATGGACCGACTGACCACCACATCGGAGAGGGAAGGTGTCGGGAGTCGAATTAACGCCAAAGCGGGCCGAACGAGGCGCTATTGCAGACCCGCCAGGCCAATAACGGCTCTTCCACCTGAGCGCCGCGCCTGCAGGAGCCGGCTGCTGAGCGTGGCGTTCGGATCAGAAGTATCCGATTCCGTATATAAGGAACGAGGGGTGTCTGGGGCGGAAGCGGCTATCGTGTCGGAAGTGGCGCGGGCAGTTCGGCCTAATCTTTCGCTGTCGATAGCCCGGCGGGCATGTTCGCTTCCGGGACTTCATGGCTCCCCCTCCGCTGGGAAGCTAAGGTTTGGTGATCGCCCGCAGACGCGGAGGTAGAGCCATGAGCTTCGGGGACTATGTCATTGGAGCCTTCGACGGACTGACGCCTGACGTTCGAGGTATCTACGAAGGTGCGAAGTCGTCCACGCTCTCGGGCTGGCGTACTAAGCAGCAGTCGCTGGTTACCGGGAGTGGTGTCCTCGCCGCCGCTATCCCCGGGTTCCACATGGTCGGTATCGCGGCTGATGTGGTCTTCCTGATGAACCGGATGTCCGTCTGCAGCTACGGAATCGGTGCCATCATTGGGTACGACCGTAACTTGGGCGACATCCTGGAGGAAGAGGACTTCGCCATTGTTCTCGCGCGCTGGGGCGGTGACGATAATCTTACCGACGCCGTCATCGGCAAAACCTGCGCGGAACTTGCTGCCAAGGTCGGAGGCAAGGTGGCGACCAAGATCCTGGCAAAGAAGATGGCCGAGTGCGCGGGTGTTCTCATCGGTAAGAAGCTGGCCGGGAAGGTGGGTGTGAAGGTTGGTTCCAAGTTCGGTGCGAAACTGGGTACGAAAGCTGTCGCGGGATGGATTCCGTTTCTCGGGGCGGCTGTCAGTGGCGGCATCAATCTCTGGTTTATCACCGAAATTGCGAACGCCGCCGAGGACTGGTACAGGATCAAGGCGGCAGCCGGTGACAAGTGAGGCCGAGAAAAGGGCCAAGAAAAGCTACCTGGAACCGTTTCCTCATGGAGACTGAACAGGATAGGAAGAACGATTGCAAGGCGGAAGAACCGACTGAGGGAAGCCGAAATCACCGAGTAGACCCTCAGCACTAGCGTTGCGTGGCGATTATCCTGGGGCAGGTCTTGGTCGTCACGTTCTTGCCCCTGATCCAGATGCAACTGATTGCGACCTTTAGTCCCGGGGAATCTAGTCGAGTCCAAGGCCAAGGTTGAGCTTCAATGGTTGACGCCCACCTTCATGAAGGAGATGTCGGACATGCGATGCAACAAATGTGTTCGGACCTCGGCGCTCGTCAGTGTCCTGCTCTTCGCATGCTGGCCGGCCTCGGCGTTCGAGGCCGACAAAATTCCGGAAAGACTCGCCGCGAGCCTGGGCAAGGACGTGGTGGAGGCTGCTCACCCCACGGCCAAGAACATCTCCCTGCGGGAACACAAGGAGACCACCAAAGACGGGCTCCTGGTTCTCTCCATCACGATGGGATACGAGGGCAAGGTCACCTCGCGCAAATACACCGCCGAGATCACCATTACTATCGATACCCGGAAGGCTCCCCCCCGGGTGATGGACGTCGTCTACAAGGACAATAACAAACTCTGGGCCGGCAAGTACCGGCTGGCGACCGTGGACGCCAGTCTCGAGAAACGGCTTCCTCTGGACATGGCAAAGCTGAAACCTGATCCCCAGGTCAAGCCAGTAACTCCCCTAGCCGCTGGGGAGGGCCAGGGCCGAAGTGAACCCCGTGAGGTTGCGAAGCCCGACGGCGAGTCTCCGCGGGTGGGGCCGTCCACGTCGGTGGCCCAGGCTCAGACGAGGGAAAAACTGGACAAGGCCCCTCCACAGAAGCACATCGAACCAGCTCACACGCTCAAGCCGGAGGCTTTGCAGCCGCAGCTCGGCACATGGGAATTGACCTTTGAGGCCAAGGTTGGGCGGGAGCCGGTCCGCGTCACCTTCTTTCGCCGCGACGGCGACCAGACGGCCGGCGTCATCGAGTACTGGGCGGACGGCCCAAGCAAGACCCTCTCGCTTTTCGTCGCTCGTGTCGATCCGTCGCGGCGGATCGTCCGCTTCGATGCCCGCGAAGTCCATTCACGCGTTGAAGGGATTTTCCCGGGGACCTATGAAGCGACGTTGGCTGCGGATGGGCGATCCATGACCAAGTTCCGCAACATCACGGCCGGCTCCACCGGGGTGACCAGTTCCCTGCGCTGGGTGAAGGCGGAGTTGCCGAAGTATTCTCCCATCATCGAAGCCAGCCTGGCGCTCGCCGGTGAACGCAACCTAGCTTGCCACCAGCTCTCTTACTCGTATGTACTCGATGGCACGCCGGTGCGGACCGGGGTCGATCAGCCGCTGCTCGTCCGCCTGTGCCAATCGGCCGACGCCCGCACCCGCGACCTGGCGAAGGCTCGGGTCCTCTACCAGGAGTTCGTTCAACAAGCGATGGGATCAGACGCCAAACCCCCCGCCTCCCGCGCCGAGGATGACCTGAAGCGCCGCGCGGAGATTTTCAAGTACATCGCGCAGGTGGTCGAGCGACCCGACTTCGGTTCGCCCGGCGACGTCGGCAAACTGATGACGTCCGTGGGGATTCAGAACGCGTTCGACCGCCGGCTGGCCCAGATGCAGCTGGCGGTCGTGCAGGAGGGGATGTTCACCCGTTTCCGCAAAGATTTGCGGGAAGACTATCAAGTACGCGGCGCGGGTCCCAAGATCACGTTGCCCGCCGCCCAGTTCGCCGTCGGCTACAAGGTGGCGGCCAAACGCGGCTACATCACGCTGCGCAACAACACCGCCGGCGACCTCCATCATTGCCAGATCATCACCCGCATGACACCCGATAAGAAAAAGATGGATGAAGTCGAGAGGCAAGTCCAGGCCGACAACCGCCTGGGTGGCATCTTTATGCCGCTGTTCAACGTGGACGTCAAGACACTGGCGGATTCTCAGATGGTAATGGTAGCGTACCATCGCCTGGAAAAAGGCGTGCCGGCCTTCGTGCCCCTTTGGCCGAAGGGGACAACACTGGAGGTACAAATCGCCATGGCCGACGCCACCCGTGGTTTAGCGGCTTCCGTGGGCGCGTGGGTGGGCACGGATGAGGGGCATGCTGAAATCGAACTCGACCTGAAGAAGGTGAACGAGATTGGGGGCGAAAAAACCGAACGTTTACCAGGCACCGAGACAGGACGGACAGTCATCCTCGGGACCCATACCTGGGACATCGAGACCAACCAGCAGAACGGTCCGAAAGTTACCGGTCTCTGGTGGCACCAGGTTAGCGCAACGGAACAGTATCTTGCCTCCATCGGCGGGCTCAGGCTGGCCGTCGTTTTGGAGAAGGGCTTCGACACGATTACTCAGGAGGATCTGGCAAACTTGAGATTCTCCGATACGAAGCTCGCCAAGAACAGGTTGACTCCTGGCACTTTGCTTGCGGTGCGAACCAAGGACGGGAACTTGGCGAAGCTGAAAGTATTGGGATATCGTGCGTCACAGGATTTTTCATTCCCCGAGGCGAATCTGCTGACCGAAAAGGTTCGAGCGTTTTTTCTGACGAAACCAAACAGGATGGATTATCACCTCGAAGTGGAGTGGGTGTTGTACCGAAAGTAGCTCTCCTCGCTGATCCAAGGGGGAGAAACGGTGGCTGGAACGTTCCTGGAACCGTTTCTTCACATGAGGAATGCACCACCGTGGAGATGCGAAGCCGCTTTGGTTTAAATGCCCAGTTCGACGGCGATTGCCACTGTCGCCTGTCGGATAAATACCTTCAGTGGCTGGAGTATGTTCAATGGTCTGGATGCCTGTAAGCGACAATGATCCGTTGAAAAAGGTCTCGGATGAGTGGTTTGACCACCTTCCCAAACACATTTGGGAGGCGTTGGTCTCCCTTGCGAAGCGCCGAAGCCTCAACGTTCCCGCTCTGTTGGCGGAGTTGGCGATCCAACACCAGCTGACACTCGCTAAAGCCGCTCTTCCGACAGCCGAGGAAATCAAGGATCTTGCAAGGATCCTAGGACTTCTTCCGAAGGACCGAACCCGTGAGGAAGAGGAAGAGAAAAAAAGGAATAGCGAGGCGCTGGCCTGGATGCTCAACCGTTCAAAGAACGCCAAGGGGTAATTGACGCCACCGCCGAACCAACGGCTGAAGCTGACGCGGATAGGGTGTCGGGAACCGAAACCACCCCGCGTGTCGCAAGCCAGTCTCACTACGGCATGCAACCATCCCATCCGGGTGAGCGTCCTTGTCGTTCTGCCTTCTTGGGCGCACCCCGACCGGTCACGCCCTCGACCGGGGGGGTGTGGGGACGGTGAAATGAAACGAATCTTGTCTCACTGTAACTGGATGGCCGTTGCGCCGTCAAGCACCAATTCCTCCAGGCCTCCTTATTCCTCTTTCCGCCTTCAACGGCTCAGAAAAGGTGCCATCAGAAGGTAGGCCGGCATAGGTGTCCGACATCGCTGATTTGCCGCTTCATTCATTTTCCCCTCTCGAAATTGGGGACGACGTCCAGGCACACTTGCTTGACGTCGTGCTTCCTTTTGACGAGAATCCGTGTATCGAATAAGCTGCGCGGTTCGCCAACACCAGGTACTCGCCTTGCTGATACGGTGTGGGACGGACACAACCCCGCCTCTCCTGAGGGAACAGCCATGCGCTCGACGATTGTATCCGCACCCGCGGTAGCGAGTCAGGAGGCGAACGAGCCTCGACCAGGAAACCGAGGACCCACACGTAATTCCAACTGACGGCCGTAATCCCGGCGTCTGGCCGAGGCTGAGCCATGAACGTACTCGACTCGAACACTCTCACGTTCTTTCTCCGCAATCACCCCCTGTTGGCGAGATGGGCCATGAAAACTACCCGGTCATTCGTCCTGTTCTTCCTGTCGATGCTCGTCTTCTCTCCCCCGGTCGCGGCTGAACCGCCGGAGGAAGCCCTCTCGTGGACCGCGCAGCCCGATCCGCTCCCCTGGAAGATGGAGGCCGACGTCCCCGCGAACAAGGAGATCCATGTCGGCAAGACCGGCGCTGTCGTCAATCCGACCACCACCAGCCCGTTCGCCTGCGTCGTCCTGCCCGCGGCCAAGAACATGCCGCACGAGCTGAAGATGATCGACCTTCGCAGCCTGGAGCAGGTCGGCCAGACTGTGAAGATCGAGAAGATTGATCCTCGCTTCATGCGCGTCAGCCCCTGGGGCGACGCCGTGGCCGCCGTCGATGGCAAGGCCGACAAACCCACGGTAACCGTCTGGTCCTTCGATGGCGACAAAACGGTCCACTCCGTCGTCATCCACGACTCGAAGTTGGCGGTCGAGGGGTACGATTTCGCCGGCAAGGGACAACTCTTGACCGTCAAGCAAATCCGCGACGTGAAGAAGAATGATATCCGCCGGCTCTGGGAAGTCTGGGACATCAAGACGGGCAAGCAACTCACCTCGATCCAGTTTCAACTGGAGTACGACGTCCGGTGGATCAGCTTCTCGCCGGGCCGGAAGTACCTTGTGATGGAGGAGTCAACCAACGACGGCTACTCGTTCCTGATCTGGGACCTGGCCACGGGCAAGCTGGCGGGGAAGGTCCCCTTGCAGACGCGCAAGGAGCAGTTCGGCATCTGCGGCGGCATCTCGTTTTCGCCCGACGGCAAGGAGGCGGCCCTGCTCTGGAAGTTGGGAGAAAGCGTCCCCGCGAAGATCATGCGCTTCGACATCGAAAAGGGCGTCAAGAAGGGCGAGCACACGCTGCACGATGAGGTCAAGCCGTCCGAGCCGGGCTTCCTGGCAGGCGGAATGCGCACGTTCCAGTTCCTGCCCGACGGCCGGGGCTGGCTCCTCAGCGGTCATCAGATCGTCGAGCGCGAGAGCGGCAAGGTCGTCTGGAAGGTTGCCAGCGCGCCGGGCACCAAGCTCAACACAGCCGACCGCCGGTTCGCGGACGGCTATCACGTCTCGACGCTGGGAGACAAGAAGTTCGGCGACAAAAAGCTGTCCCTGATCGCGCTGCCGAAGGCCGAACTGGACGCCGCCATCAAGCAGGCCGGCGCGAAGTGACTCGAAATGGAAAGGAGCCGGACACTTTTTCCGCTATGGCTCACGGCCACACCTGCACCGGAGCCTCACTGGGCGTCAACACCAGCGCTCGCTGCTGCTTGCCGGCGTGAATGTGCAGGATCGCCCCGTTGCTCGAACCGATGGCCCGGCTCATGCCGACGTCGATCAAGAAGACCAGGCCATCGAACCCCTGATAGAGTTGGCCCGCTTTCCGGGTGCTTTTGTCCGCGAACGTCACCTTGCCGGGCTGATGACCCAGGACCATGTGCTTTACTCCCAGGGCAGTCGCGTATCCCGTCAACCGATTCTTGCTCGCCGGGCCGTCGTCGCCGGGCTTCTCCCACCAGGGAGCCGGATGCAGCCGGGCCTCCAGCAGCGAGTCGGGGGCCTGCAAGATGTCCGCCTTGAAGCCGCGTGCCTCCACTCCCGCTTGCAGGTCCGCCTGCAACTTCTTCAACGTCCGGCCATGCGTGTTGCCCGCGTGGGCGAAAAACCAGTCGTTGACGCGAACCGCGAATGGCATGTCGCGCAGGAACTGACCGATGCCGTCCGCGTCCTGTCCCGCCGCCACCTCGGCCGGCGACAGGCGACGAGCCTTCAACTCCTGGACGAACTCCGCCGTCTTTTTCTCGTGCGTCGGATGAGCGAGGAAGGTCGCCTCGTGATTGCCCATCGTCACAATGACCTTGCCGCCGGCCGCCTTCGCACTCGCCGCGAGCGCCCGAAACAGGGCGATCACTTCGAGCGATTGCGTTCCCTTGTCGATGAGATCGCCGGTGCAAACGAGGATCGCCTTGCCCGCATTCCACTGCACCTTCTCGGGCTTTCCCGGATCGCGGGTGATGAGCCTGCTCGACACCAGCAGCGTGACCAGACGCTCGTAGTCGCCGTGAACGTCGCCGAGGGCGTAAAGGTCGTGCGTGGTGTCGATTTCGACAATGGCCGGGTGCTTGATCCAGTCGCGGCCTGCGTCCTTTGGCTTCGCCTTGTCGGCCAGCACCAGGCCGCACAGAATCAGCAGAGCGCACATCAGGATCAGGGTTCGTCGGATTGACATGCTCTGATCGTGGCACGCGGTGGGAGAACTGTCAAGTTCCGCACTGCCATCGCATCGAGAATCCGTTCGGCCTACAATCAACTCGCTCGTCGTCATGGGCCAGCCGAGTCGGTGGACACCGAATCAATGAGGTGGGCCAATGAGGATTGCACGGTCCTTGGCGCTGAGTTGCATGGCCCTCTGCTCGGCCACTGCCTGGTCTGCCGACCTGAGCAAGATCGATCGCACCATCGGCAAGGAACCAGCCTACAAGGGCAAGCCGAAGTACTGGAAGGCTGGCTGGTGTTGGGGCTGCGGCCTGGCCAAACTCTGCCCGTTATGGCTGGAATCGATTTGAACGCGCCCCTGGTCGCGGAACCCGCATAATGCCGTCGTCCGGGCCGATACTGGACGCTCTTGCCGCGCAAACCTGGAAACTACCTCGAACCTGCCCCTCGCCTTCTCCCGGGGAGGCGCGGTATACTATTTGTTCAAGATGTCTCGCTCCCTTCTGGAGGCACTGCTCATGCGGCCCCACTCCTGCGTCTGGCGGATCGCGACCGGTGCGGCCCCCGCTCTCAGTCTGCTCCTGCTCGTCGCGGTCCTCGCTCAGCCGCCAAAAAAAGACGACAAGCGCGTCGAGGAAGAAGACACCAAACCGCCGAAGCGCGTCGAGGAAGAAGAGGCTGGGTCCGGGAAACTCATCCACGTCGGCGATCCGCCTCCGTCGAAGAACCCGGCACGGCCGACATCTCTGGACATCGACCTCGTCAAGGCCGCCCAGACCGCGAAGCATCCCGGCATCCGCGAGTTGTTCTCCACCCTCGCCATTCCTCATGATGTCGTCCACATCTACAACCCCCTTGTCAAGAACCGGCCCGACGAGCTGGTCAAACCGCTCAAGGAATTCATCGGCAACCAGCCCGGCAGGCTCACCGGCAAGGTCAAACTCCATCCGTTCGACAAGGAATGGAAGGAAGCGCCCGAACTCACCCTGTCGGCTTCCGCGATCAAGGAAGTCGTCCACTACGAGCAACTCGCGCAACTGGAAGTCAAGAAGTTCCTCGGCGAACGCTGGGAGAACTTCCCGACCGGCAATGAGAAATATCTCTCCGCCATCGACAAGCTGATTGCGGCCGAACAGGCGCTGGCTGCTGTCGCTCGCTTCCACGAAGCCGCTCGCGACAGCGAAGTGCGCAAGGGCGACGGCTGGAATAGTGTGCGCGAGGGTCTTCGCGGCGAACTGCTCCGGGTCAACCTCGACCGCATGCAGATCCTCGTCGATCAGGACAACTGGGACGGCGCTCTCGCTCTCGCCTCGGATACCGTCAAACGGTTCCCGGCGCCCGCCGAGCAGAAAGCCATTGCCGAGCCGATGGCGAAACTCGTCCAGAAACTGCTCGAAACCAGCGCCGCGGGCAACAAATACAAGGACGTCTTTCACCGCTTGCAGAAGATCGAGCAGTCGCTGCCCCTGGCCAACTCGACCCAGCCGATCCGCGATCGCCTCGTCGCCCTGGCCCAGCCGCACCTGACCGCTGCCCTGGAATTGAAGAAGGCCAATCGCCTCAAGGAAGCCCAGGCAGAGTTGCGCCAGGCCGCGGACATCTATCCCTCTCTGCCGGGTTTGAAAGACCTGAGTTTCGACGTCGATGACGGCTATCCGACGCTGCGTGTCGGCGTCCGCGAACTGCCGCTGAACATGTCGCCGGCGACGGCTTTCAACGAGGCCGAAAAACAGGCGGTGGAGATGCTCTTCGAGGGGCTCTACGAGCTGGGACCAGAGCCGGACGGCGGCCGCTTCCGGCCCGCGTTGGCTCGCGGCCGGCCGGGGCTGGTGGCCCTGGGACGCGAGATTGCCCTGCCGCGCGACGTCCTCTGGTCCAACGGCAACCCCATCGACTCGTCCGACGTGGTCAACACCCTGCGATTGCTCCGCAGCGACGCCTGGCCGGGCCGATCTGCCGCCTGGGCTGATGACCTGATGGATGATGCTGTCGTCACCGATCCTTACCACATCAAGTTGACGCTCAAGCAGGGCTGCCTCGATCCGCTCGCCCTGATGTCCTTCAAGGTCCTCCCCGGCACTCCGAAACTCCCCGAGGGGAAGGGCCTGCGCCTGCCCGACGACAAGGACTTCGCTCAGGCGCCTGTCGGCAGCGGTCCGTTCATGTTTGATAGTACCGCCCCATCCGAGGGTGGCCGGCCTGTCGCTCGCTTCCTTGCGAATCCCTACTATCGCAATCGTCCCGGGCGCGTGGGACTGCCGCGCATCCGCGAGATCCAGTTCTTCGCGACGTCCGCTCCCGCCAAGGAATTCGCCGACGGCAAGCTCGACCTGATGCCCGACGTGCCGCTCGAAATGGTGGCCGACCTGCGCAAGACGGCGAACGTGAAAGTGGCCGGCCCGCTGCCGACGCGGCGGATCTACATGCTGGCCGTCAACCATCGCCGGCCCAACCTCGACAGCGCCCCGCTGCGGCGAGCGCTCGCCCTGGCCATTCCGCGCGACAAATTGCTCAAGGACTTCTTCCGCGGCGACCTGGGCGACAAGGTGCATCAGCCCCTGAGCGGCCCGTATCCGGCCGGCTCCTGGGCCTGTCCGCCGCGCAAGGCCGACGACAGCGACAAGGGCGATCTCCTTTTCAACCTCACCAGCGCCAAGGCGGCCCTGAAGCAGTCGAAGAAGGACAAGGTGGCGCTCACCCTGAAGTATCCGGCCAACGAACCGGCCGTCGCAAAAGCCATGGAGTTCCTCAAGAAGCATCTGGAGACCCAGTTGGCGGGACTCACGTTGCAGCTCCAGCCGGTGACGCTGGACAACCTGCGCGTGGACGTGTCCCGGGACCACGATTACGACCTGGCTTATTACTGGTACGACTATCCCGATCCGACGTTCTCGCTCTGGCCGATGCTCGATTCGCGTTCGGACAAGGTCGGCGGCCAGAACTTCCTCGGCTACAACGGCGGCGGCGGACGTCTCGAATCGTTGTGCCGCAACGCCCTCAACCATCGCAACTTCAAGGACGTTCAGGACATCACGCACACCATCCACCAGGCGTTTGTGCAGCAGGAGATGCCCTTCATTCCGCTGTGGCAACTCGACCGATTCATGGCTTACTCGAACGGCTTGCAGCTGCTCGACGGCACCCGCCCGCTCAACCTGACCGGCCCAGCCCCGGAAATCGATCCCCTGCGTGTTTTCGGCACCGTCGAATACTGGAGAGTGTCCCGGACGCCCCGCTGATCGGCGAGATGCTACTGAGCTTTGATCGACATTGAAGATCGGCTAAACTGACAAACGTACAGGATCGAACGAAATCACTCACTTTCGCAAGGAAATGTCAATGGCCGATCAATCACAGGAACGCGAGTTGAAATCCACGGTGGCCCTGATCAAGAAGACGTTCGGCGAGGGGGCCATCATGCAGCTGGGCGAGGACGCGCTGAAGGGCATTCAGTGCATCAGCACCGGCTCGCTGTCGATCGACCTGGCGCTGGGCGGCAGGGGCCTGCCTCGCGGGCGGGTCGTCGAGATCTACGGGCCGGAGGCCAGCGGCAAGACGACGGTGGCCCTGCACACCATTGCCGAGGCGCAGAAGCTGGGCGGGGTGGCGGCCTTCATCGACGCCGAGCATGCCCTCGATCCCTCGTGGGCCAAGCGCCTCGGCGTCGATCTCGAAAGCTTGCTCGTCAGCCAGCCGGAGAGTGCCGAACAGGCGCTGAAGATTGCCGAGATGCTGGTGCGGTCCAACGCGGTCGATATCGTCGTCATCGACTCGGTGGCCGCCCTGGTGCCGGAATCGGAGTTGAAGGGAGAAATCGGCGACGCTCAGCCCGGCGCCCAGGCCCGACTGATGAGCCAGGCGCTGCGCATCCTGACGCCGACCATCTCGCGCACCAAGACCTGCGTGGTGTTCATCAACCAACTGCGGCAGAAGATCGGCGTCATGTTCCAGAACCCGGAAACGACGTCGGGCGGCCTGGCCCTGAAGTTCTACGCCTCGGTGCGGCTGGACGTCCGCAAGGCGACGACGATCAAGGAGTCGGGCAGCGAGGAGACGGTCGGCTCGCGCATTCGGGTCAAGGTGGTCAAGAACAAGATCGCGCCGCCGTTCCGGGTGGCCGAGGTCGATCTGATGCACGATCGGGGCATCGCTCGCGACGCCGATGTCCTCGACCTGGGCGTCGAGGAAGAGGTCGTCCAGAAGAGCGGCGGCTACCACAGCTACGGCGAACTGCGTCTGGGTCCGAGCCGTGAGAAGTCGCTGACCTACCTGCGCGAGAATCCGCACATCATGGACGAGATCAGCCGCAAGATCCTCGAGAAACGCGGTCTGCTCGGTGACACGAATGCCTCGGGGGAGAACGGCCATCTGCCGGATGAGTCGTCCACGAAGGCGGAGAAGCCGGAAAAGCCCGAGAAGGCGGAGAAACCGGAGAAGCCCGAGGGGTCCTCGCGCAATTCACGCCGTCAGGCGGCCCAGGCGGCCCCGGCAGCCCCGGCAGAGTGACCGAGTACTCCTACCAGCCCTGAGCGCAAGCGACGGGTTTAGGCGAACGGCAGGTTCAAACATCCCCGGTGGGACAGGCGTCTCGCCTGTCCGGACCGGCGAGACGCCTGTCCCACCGGGTAGTTCACCTCTTGCCGGTCGCCTTACCGAAGAAACCCCTCGCTTGCGCTTGGGGCTGGTTGCAATCGGGGCTGGTCAAAGCGGCATTGTTCCTCGTTGACAAGGTTCCCCCTCATGAAGCGCCTCTCCCGCGTGATCGTCCTCATCGTTCTGCTCGCCGGGAGAGCGCCTGTTGGGGCGGATGTCGTCGAACTCGAAAAGACCGTTCAGGAAGCCATCAAGAAGGCTGAACCGAGCATTGCCTGCCTCCTTGTCTCCCGCAGTCCCCAGTACAAACAATACGAGCCGCGTCAGCCGCCAGCCGACAAGCCCGGCTGGCTCGGCGAGTTTCCGCGCATTCGCAGCGAACTGGAGGACGACGCTCCCAAACGCAAACTCGACATGAGTCATGCCGACTATGTCCCCGAATCTTACGGCAGCGGCATCGTCATTGATCCTTCAGGGCTGATCCTGACGAATGCTCATGTCGTGCGCGGCGCCGTCAAGGTGTTTGTCCGGCTGCCCGGAGGAATCGAGAGCTATGCCGACATTCATGCTCTCGACACCCGCAGCGACCTTGCTGTCCTGAAGCTGAATGGCCGTCTCGTTCAGCCGCTGAAGCCTCTGGCGTTCGGAGAAGGCGAGACGGTCAAAAAGGGGCAGTTTGTCATCGCGCTATCGAACCCCTTCGCCGCCGGCTTTCGCGATGGCGATCCGAGCGCTTCATTCGGCATGGTCAGCAACCTGCGCCGCCGGATCGTCAGTCTGCCGGGCGAGCGCGATCGCAAACGGCTTTCCCTGCATCAGTTCGCCACCCTGGTGATGACCGATTGCCGGCTGACCCTGGGATGCAGCGGCGGCGCCCTGATCAACCTCAAGGGAGAGTTGGTCGGAGTGACGTCAGCCCAGGCGGCGCTGACCGGGGTGGAGACGCCGGGCGGCTTCGCCATTCCGCTGACCGTTGGCGTCAAGCGCATCATCGAGGCGCTGGGGCGCGGCGAGGAGGTGGAGTATGGCTTTCTCGGGGTGAGTTTTTCCCCCTCCTCCCGTGGCGTCCTTATCAGCGATGCCATCAAGCAGTCGCCGGCCGAGCGCGCCGGCCTGAGCGGCGGCGACTATATCCTTTCGGTCGATGGCGTGCCGGTGCGCGACATCGACGACATTTTCGTCGCGATCGGCACGATGCTGGCGAGCAACACGGTCGAGGTGGAGAAAGCGCGTTCGCCTTCCGGGCCAGGTCAGAAGGTGCGTGTGACGCTGGCCAAGTATTACACCCAGCAACCGTTCATCGCCTCGACGCGTCCGAAGGCGTTCGGAGGCTTGCGGGTCGATTACACCAGTCTGACGGTGCAGCGTGGGGCGTTTCCGTTCACGGTCGTTCCGGACGGCGTCCTCATCCGCGACGTCGAGGCGGGCAGCCCCGCCGATCGTGCCTTGCTGCAACCGGACAAGGTCATCAGCCACGTCAACGGCCGGCCCGTGATGTCGCCGCGCGAGTTCTATCGCATCATGACGGACGTTCGCGGCGACGTCGAGTTGACGCTGCGAAAGTCCGAGGGCGGTTTCGACAAGGTCACGCTCAAACTCGAGTGAGGAGACTGCCATGCGAATTGCCGTTGCCGGACTGATGCACGAGTCAAACACCTTCAACGCGATGCCGACCGATCGCGCCGCCTTTGAGGCACAATGTCTGGCGTTCGGTCCAGCTCTCCTCGATGAGTGGCGCGACGCGCATCACGAGATCGGCGGCTTTTTCGAGGCGTCGCGCACCCTCGGATTCGAGGCGATTCCCCTGATGATGGCGTGGGCGACCCCCGCTGGCCCGCTCACATCCAGCATCTTCGACGAACTGACGAGTCGCCTCATCGACGACATCCGCCGCGCTCGTCCCGACGGCGTCCTGCTTGGCCTTCATGGAGCGATGGTCTGCGCGGCCCATCTCGACGCCGATGGCGAGGTGGTGTCGCGTCTGCGTGCCGCTGTTGGTCCCGATTTGCCGATTGTCCTGACGCTCGATCTTCACGGCAACCTGTCGGAACGGCTGATTCGTAACAGCACAGCCGCCGTCGCCTATCGCACCTGTCCTCACATCGACCAGCGCGAGACGGGCTTGCGCGCGGCGTCGCTCCTGGTCCGCCATCTGCGCGGCGAGGTGCGACTGGCGCAGGCCATCGCGAAACCGCCGCTAATCGTCAACATCATGCGCCACGACACGAGTCAGGACCCGCTGAAGTCCTTCATGGACGAGACGCGGATGATGGAACAAAAGCCGGGAGTCCTTTCGGTCAGTCTGCTGCCGGGCTTCGCGTATGCCGACGTGCCACAGATGGGACCGTCCATCATCGTCGTGACCAATGGCGATGAGAAGCTGGCGCAGCGCGAAGCGGATGGGCTGGCCGAGCGTCTGTGGCAAGCACGCGAGAGCCTGGCCGCGACATTGCCCGACGCGGCGACAGCGGTGGCTCAGGCACTGAAGACAGAGCGAACGCCGGTGGTACTGGTCGATACCGGCGACAACGTCGGCGGTGGCTCGGCGGCGGATAGCACCTTCATCCTCGCCGAGTTGCTGCGCCAGGGAGCCACGGATAGCGTCGTCTGTCTTTATGCTCCCGACGAGGTGCGCGAGTGCGTCCGGGCGGGAATTGGCGGCGAGGTGAAGTTCACAGTGGGCGGCAAGGCCGATCGCGCACATGGCGACCCCGTGCCGGTGAAGGGGCGGGTTCGCGTGCTGCACGATGGCACCTATGTCGAGCCGGCGGTGCGCCACGGCGGCAGGCGCACGAATCAAATGGGAGTGACCGCGCTGATCGAGATTGAGGGGCGGAATCTGCTGGTGCTGAACACGCTGCGCCATCCGCCGTTCAGTCTGGGGCAGTTGACGTGCCTGGGCATTCGGCCTGAGATGCAGCGTATCCTTGTCGTGAAGGCGGCGATTGCTTACAAGGCGGCGTATGTGCCGATTGCCGGAACGATCATCGAAGTGGACACGCCTGGGAAGACAGCGGTCAATCCGCAGCGTTTTGAGTATCGTCATATCCGCCGGCCGTTATACCCACT
>JBBSDR010000023.1:0-15693 GCA_038240465.1 Gemmatales bacterium | reverse complement strand
CTCTCCAGGTTCAGATAGGCTGGCTGAAAACCTGATCCTACAGAACCTGAAGGTGCTGACCGGCGGGGCGGAATACAGGAAGCCGAAGGTGCAGAGGGTGCTGGAGGTGGGGCGAAGAGAGGTGTCGGGAACCGAAACGCTCTTGTTCAGTTCCGCCTACCATCTGTGTTCCGTCGGCCGGGTTCCGAACGACAACAAGCTCATCGACAGCCGCGCGGCAAAAAAATTGTTGCTCTCGGCCCGTCGCGAGGTTATTGTCAACTCGCCAGAGGGGAAGTTGTACTCGCACAGGGCCTTCTCTCCGGGAACGATCGCTCGCAACGACCCGGACGAGAAATGCGGCTCGCCCGTTACAATTTCTCTCTCAGACCCCATGACAGGAGGGACGTGCCGTGACCGAGCCGTGCGTCGTCACCGGACTCTGCCGGGACTGCAAATACACCGACTGCGTTACCGTCTGCCCCGTGGAACCGTTCTTTCAGGACGAATTCCAGTTGTACATCGCCCCGGACGACGTCGTCAGCGGCGGCTGCATCGACTGCAAGGCCTGTATTCCGGAATGTCCGGTCGAGGCAATCTTCCATGTGAGCGAAGTCCCATCGCAATACAGGGAGTCCATCGACCTGAACCGGGAGAAGGCCGTCGAACTGTCCGCGGGAGACGGCGGCATCACAAGCAAGCAGGACGCCAAACGCGGCACCGGCTGCGTCGATCCCAATCACTGATCGATGCCCGCGCGGAAAAGATTTCGTCAAGAGTGTATCTCATTCCTTTTCTGTCATCGCCGGCCGAGGCTGACACTGCTGGAGACGCTCATGCTCGCCCCTCGCTATCTGTGCAGCCGCTGGCTCTGGACGATCCCCGCGGCGTTGGCCGGCGTCGCCGTTTATGTCATCTGGGTGCGTCACCATTCCGAGGGCATGACCGGAGGAAGCACACCCGGACTCTGGTTCGGATTGCTCGGGTTCGGCTGCATGGGGTGGACGTTTGCCATGCTGCCCTGCCGCCGCAGGAGAGAGAAGAACGGCAAGGCCAGCGGCCCGCGCTCCATCTGGCTGCGCGGCCATCTCTGGATCGCCCTTCTCGGCACCGTTTTCATTCTCTGCCACACCGGCTTCTGCCAGGGCGGGACACGCCTCGGCGGCCGGCTCGAATCTGTCCTCATGCTCGTCTTCTTCCTCACTCTGCTGACAGGGTTCGCCGGCCTGGGACTCCAGCATTTCCTGCCACGGGGGTTCCTGAAGGACGGCCCCCACGAGGTGCCGCTGTGCCAGCTTCCTCACCTGTGCAGGAACTCGGTTCGCCAGGCCGACGACCTCGCCGACGCGATCGGCGAACACCTGGCCGGGTCGGCAACGTCGAAGAATGAGTTTACTCGCCTCTATCTCGAACAGGTGCTTCCCTTCCTCCGCGACCCCTGGCCGGTCCGGACGCCTCTGTTCGAGACCGAGAATGGGCCAATCTTCAGCCTCGAAAACGTTCTGGAGCTGCGTGACAGAAAGAGGCAGAAGGTCCAACTCGACGGACTCCGCGCCCTGTGCCAGGACCGCGACCGGCTCCTGCGCCAGCAGTGGCGCCACTGGAAACTGCACGGCTGGCTTCTGGTGCATGTACCGCTGGCCATCGTCCTGCTGTTCCTGGGGCTGGTCCACGCCTTCGTGTCCATGTACTTCTAATGCCTCGAGCGAGAAAGGGACGTTCGCGTGCTACCCTCCTTGCAATCGTCGAAACGAGCTTACCCCGAGGCGAGCGCCGTCGCGCAGAGTTATTCCCTCGACTCGTTTCGCGGCACACCCCGCTTCTGGCAACGCCGGTGGCTGATATTTGGTCCTGTAGTCGTCTGCATTATCTGGCTGGGAATCGAGTGTCTCCTCGGCGACTGGCGCATCTTCCAGTCGGGTTCCCTGACATCCCGGCACCATCCCCCGGTGTACGCTACTCATGCCCGCTTCAACGATTCATGCACGCAATGCCACGAGAGCCACTTCCAGACCTGGAAGCGACTGAACCCTTGCAAGGCATCCCAAGCCACAGTGGCCGACGACAGTTGCACCCAGTGTCATCGCTCGGAAGTGTCCCCCGGAGAATCGCTCTATCCTCGGACACAGGTGAACCTCACCGCTCTGCTGGAGGGCCGCCCCGCTCCGCCGCACCATGCCGAGAAGGCCGAGCCGCAGGCCTGCGCCGTCTGCCACCGAGAACATCGAGGCAACAAGTCACTCACTGCCGTCGAGGATGCCGCCTGCAATACATGCCACTCCCGTCTGGACCGCGTGGTCACGAAGGGGACCGCGTTCGGCAATGCTCGAGACTTTGCCTCGGACCATCCGGAGTTCGACGCGCTCGGCGGCCCGGATCCCGGCCGGCTCGCCTTCAACCATGCCGTCCACCTGAAGCCCGAAGGCGTGCCGATCGAGGGAAGCGGCAGTCGTCGCCGGCTCGACTGTGCCGATTGTCACAAGCCCGAGCCGGCCGGCCGCCTGATGGCCCCGATCCGCTACGAGAAGCACTGCCGCGACTGTCATCCCCTGCGGGTGGCCCTGGCGGGAGACTTCTCGAAGTCGTCGGTCCGCGAGGGCGTGGAGCAATTCCTCCGCCGGCCGGCCCCGCACCGGCCTCCAGAGGTCGTCCGGGCCGACCTGCGTCAGCAACTCGAGGATTTCGTGCGCGACAATCCCGGAGCGCGCGAGACGCCGCTGGCACCGCAGCCGCTGATACCGTTGCCGGGGCGTCCAGCAAGAGTCGCGCAGACCCCAACGGCGGAGGAGTGGAAGCAGGCGCAACTGGCAGTGTCCGAGCGGTTGCTCTTTTTCGCCCCGGGCGGCTGTCACTATTGCCATAGTTCCGACTGGAAAGGGAAGGTCGAACCTGCAGGCACCGGCGCACTGCCCCGGTTCGACGAGACTGGTCTGAAGGCGCGGTGGATGCGCCACAGCGCCTTCAACCACAGTGCTCTGCGGCACTCGAAAATGGACTGTCTCGACTGTCACAAGGCCGGCCAGAGCCAGAAGACGCACGACGTCCTGCTGCCGAAGGTTGCCGACTGCCGCGTGTGCCATTCGCCGCAGGGCGAGGCGAACACGCATACTTCGTGCATTACCTGTCACCGCTATCACGTTCCGGCTCCTGCCGATCCACAACGAACGAGGCAGCGGCAAGCAGCCCAACGCTGAGGGAACCATGCTCTTCAATTTCTGGACGCGCGGGGAAGATCCAGTCGAAACGCTGCTGGCGGGCAAACTGCGGCAGGAGTGGGATGACCACGTCCTGAAAGCGCGCAAAGAGGCCCTCGATGGGCGTTCCGCCCAGGCCCGAGAGGGGCTGGACAAGCTCCTGGAATTGATTCCCTCCGGCGCGCCGGATGAGCTGAGACTGGCGGTGGAAGTGGAACAGGCCCTTCTGCCGCAAGATCCTCAGGAGGAACCCGATCTTGATATGCTCCAAAAACTACTGGAGCGAATGCGCGACGGGGCGACTCAGTCCGAGAGAATGCAACTCCTGTTCTGCCTGGTCCAGAGCCATGTGCTGCTGCACCACTTCCATCGCTACCGTTCCCTGGACCACAAGCCGCCATCGGCGCGGGTGCCGATTGACGGAGTGCAGCAGGAAATGGTCCTGAACCGCGTGAAAGCCATCTCCTGCCTGGGGAGACGCCACGCGGTTGTCGGTCTGGTAAACCTCCACCTGGGCATCGTCAGTCACCGGCTGCGCGACCACGACTCGGCGGCCGAGTTTCTCGGCGAGGCCTTCGCCTGTTTCGACGACAGGGAACGGTTCGTCCACGAGCGCTCGGAAGTACTGCGGTCCCTGGCCGAACTGGCCATCGACCTCGGCTTTCTCGACCAGGGGGAAGGACTGATCCTCCAGGCCATCTACTGCAAGAGCGTGCCGGGGGACGTCCATCCGGCAGCCATTCGGCCCGATTGGCGGGAGCGGCAGGGAATTCCGCTCCGTGACGACGAGGTGGTGAGAGACCGGCTCGGCCTGGCTCGGTGTCTGGGACTCGTCGGCAAACTGGCGCACCAGCAGGGCCGGCTGTATGATGCTCTGGATTCGTACACCACGGCCCGCCAGGTGGGAGGGCGAGCCCGCGACCGCGGCTTCTTCGTCAACCGCGTCGCCCAGCTCTTCCTCGAAGCGGGCGCGTTCGATCTTGCCCGGGACCTCTATCAGCACAATCTGCCGCGCCCCCATGACAAGTTGCCCGGGAATTCCCTCGACGCGCCCATTGCTTGCCTGGGACGCGCCCGAGCCGAATTGCTCCGTTCGCTGCCGTCCACTCCGGGCGCGCTGGAAGGGCCTCACCATCTTCAGCAGCGGCGCCAGGCCCGGGTGAAGGCCCGGGAGTTGCTCCAGAAGGCCGAAGAGGAGTTGCGCGAGATAGCCCGGAACTTCACCGGCGATACGACGGATTCCGACGTCTCCACTCGCGTCGCGAACTGGTCGAACTGGCTCAAGGCCCTTCAACACCTGCTCCAGGGCCACAAGCTGATCGACCGCCAGGTCCTCCGCGTCAAGCGCCTCGAAAAGGTGAGGCAGGGCCTGATGGAACTGGCGCGGCACTTCGAGTCGATCAACCCCATCGTGGCGGGAGACCTGCTCTGGGACCTGGTCCGGCTGGAACTGTGGGCGTGGCGCTCGCATCATTATGTGCCGCCGACTCCCGGCGAGGCGTTTGACGCCCTGCTGGAGTTGTGGGAGGCGCGCGGAGCACGAGAACGCTTGAAGCGCTTGCAGGAATGGGCCGAGATCGCTGGCCTGGCCGACGTCTCGCGCATCCTGCTCAACCGCTACCTTCCCGAGACCTCAGCGGCCGAGGAAACGCCCAAACCCAAACCGATGACGATTCTGTTCGCCGATCTGCGCGACTCATGCGGACACGGCCAGGACGTCCACTTCCCCGAGGACATTGCCCGTTTGGAGGCGGACCTGTTTCGGGCGGTCAACCCGGTGGTCCGGCGGCACAAGGGCGCCATCCTCCGCTACCAGGGCGACTCGATCCTGGCGGTGTTCGGCCGGCGCGGAGAAGCCGATCACGCCACCAGCGCGGCCCTTTGCGCCCTCGAGTTGCAGCGCGCCCTCCACCGGCTGAATGTCTTTCGCTCCGCGAGCCAGACCGGGGCCCTGCCTCTGGAGATGCCCGTCGGCATCCACACCGGGACGGTAACGGCAGCCCATCTGATGATTCCCGGGCGGCGCGAAGTGACCGTGTTCGGCAACGAGGTCAACCTCGCCAAACGCATCCAGGAGACGCCGCGCGCCTGTCCCGAACGATTTCTCCCTCGCGACGGCACGGTCAATGGGCCTCTTCACGAATCCATCTTCGTCAGCGAGGCGACTTATCGCCAGATCACGCACGGCACTTTCCGGGCCTTTGACCTTGGCGAACCGATCAAATTCAAGGGCTACGACGACCATCCCATCCGGGTATTCGCTCTCCGCCCCGCCTTGCCGCTGCATTGCTCCTTCATCCCAAAGTTGACGCCTCTGAAAGCGCGCGTAAGCTGCCTGGCCCTCGATGTGGGCGTCGCGGCTGAGAAGGGCGTCATCGATCATCATGCGAACGAGACGGCGGGCAGCACCACCGCCCTGACGCTGCAGAACCTCGACTGGGTTTCCCGGGCGGTCCACAAAGGCTCGTGCGAGGAACAGCCGATCGGCCTCGAGTTGATCGTCCACGCCAATGTCGATATCGACTGCTGCGCGGCGGTATTCGTGGCCCTGGAAACGGTCGAATGGCGGCCAGGCGTTTCGGATCCCGCATCGGGTGCTGCTCGCGAATCGGCCCTGCAAGCTCTGGCGAACTACGCCGGCGACGTTGCCGCCAGCAAAACCGGTCCGGAGACCCTTCAGGCGGCGCCTTCTCCTTATGCGCTGTTCGCGGCCTGGGACGATCTGAAAGAAGCCAAACCATCGCCCATTCCCCCATCGTGGCTGCAACGGCAACGGAAGAGACTGGAGCGAGGGCTGCAAGTGCTCCACGAAGCGATATCCCTGTTCCAGAACGGCAAGGGGTATCTCGACTTCGCACAGGTGTTCCGCGCCGGCATTCCTCAGGTGCTCGTGGCATGGGCCGAGAGCGTTCACAAGGACGAGAACATCTTTCGCACCCTGGACCAGCCGCGAATCGAGGCCCACACCTATGAAGTGCCGCGGTTCGACAATTCTTCCGAGCCGGTCAGCCTGCGCTGCGGGGTGATTGCCGAGCCGGAGTCGCGAATGTTCAAGGTGTGGGCTCACTTCTTCGGCTATCCCATGCTGGTGATCGTGAAGGAAGTCAAGGTACTCGAGTCGGCCGATGGGACCCACCGCGTTCCCCTTCGCGACATCAAAATCAGGGTGTTGCCCGACAGCAAGCTGAGCCTGAAGAGGGCGGCCGACGAGTTGGAGGGACTCGAGGACAAGGCCCGCAAACAATTCCACGATGAACCGGGCCTGGCGGAACTGCGGCGATCGGGCGTGCCGCGGCCGGGCTTCAACAATTCGGATCCCTGGTTTGACGGACGAGGGCCTGTCCTGGCGAACACGATCGCCGCTTCGCCGAAGCAGGGGAGCGTCTTGGATCTCGAAACGGTGTTGCGAAAGCTGGACGAACTCTATCGCGGCCGCCCCGTTGATTCCAGGCGATAACAGAGGAGAACTCCGATGGCCGAGCAAGAGAACTGCGACATCGTCCTGACCCCGGATGACTACAGGGAGCTATCGCTCTTCACGAAACTGGAGGACGAATCGCGCGAGGGGGGATTGCGCTATCTGCCGAAGTTCGCGGCGAACCTCGACGCGGTGAGTGTGCGGCACTTCTCAGCTGAAGATGTGATCTGGGAGCAAGGGGACATTGGCCACACGGCCTTCTACATTCTGACGCGCGGGGACCTGGAACGGCTCGCCCAAACGCGGCCCAACATGGCGAAGGGCTGGCAGCGTCCGGAAGATGGCGCGCATCCAGTCATCGCGAAGGTCCAGTTCGCCGATGCCCTGTCGCCGGCGGCGCCCGTTCGGAGCAGCCCCTGGTGGTGGCCCTGGGGCAAGCGCGATCCCGTTCCGGACCAGCCCGCCCGGCCCCGCGCCATCCCATCCGACGCGGCCGCCGACATCGACGGCGAAACTCTTGAGGCTCCGATGCTGGAGGGAGAGTTGTTCGGCGAACTCGGCTGTCTGGAAGCGCAGCCCCGGACGGCTGCCGTTGTCGTTTGCCGCGGCTGGTACATGCTGGAGATGCGCCTCAACATTCTCGCGGGCGTCCTCAAGGACTCGGGCGTCAAGAAGTATCTGAACGGTCTCTACGCGGAGCGCGGACTCGGACTGCATCTGCGGAAGTTCTCGATTTTCTCGGACCTCGGCGAGACTGAATTTGCAGCGATCCGGGACAAACTCGGGGCCGCGTTGCAGTCCTCGAGTTCCGGGGACGCGCTCGATGTGTCCCTGATCGAGAAGAAACACGGCGAGGTTATCTGCTACGAGCATTGGGCGTCCGACAGCATGTACATCATCCGCGGCGGTGTAGTCCAGGTCGTGCAGGACCTGCCGGTACTGGCGGCCGATGATGTCCTCGACTTCCCCGGGTTCTGCGCTGCCCTGCGCGACGGACAGGGACAACTCCGCAAGAAACTGTGGGAGCGACTGAAACCCCTGCACGACTTCTTGCAGGAGGTCCCTCCTGCACAGTCCAAACTTCTGCTCCTGCTCGATTTGCTGAACGGATTGGTCCTCGATTCAACGTGGGCAGAAAAGCCCGAAGGATTCGCCGGGCTGAAGCATTCACACGAAAACCTGGCCGACGCGCACGCGAAACGCAAGCAAGTCCCGGGGAAGTTCGAGCGGCTGCTGCTGGAGGCCCTTTTTCCCCAACTGCGCCGCTTCGACTGGAAGGAGGAGCCGCTGATCCTGGCGTACCGGGGCCGCGGCGAGATGATCGGCGAGATGGGATTGGTCCACAAGGAGCCTCGCAGCGCGACCTGCATCGCCTTCGTCAACCAGAACAGCGAACTGGAAAAGGTGAAACTGCTGCGCATCAGCGCCGGGATGGTGGAGCAACTCGCCGTCCCGGGAAGCGCCCTGGCGGGCCGGCTGAAGGAAATGACGGAAGCGAAAAGGCAGGAGACCGAGACCATCCGCAAGAAGCATACGCCCCGAGGCGGCCCGTCGGAGACACAGTCGCAACGGTTCCAGGACCTCTACCTGGCCCAGGGACAGGCACTGATGCTGATCGATCTGGACTGCTGCACGCGCTGCGACGAGTGCGTGCGGGCCTGTGTGGACACCCACAAGGACGGCAACTCGCGCCTGTTTCTTGAGGGCCCCTGCTACGCGGAGGAGTCCGGGGCGCGGCGGAATTTTCTGGTGCCGATGACGTGCCGCTCTTGCCGCAATCCCGTGTGCATGTCCAACTGTCCGGTCGATTCCATCCATCGGCAACACCCAAAGGGAAATATCGTCATCGAGGACTGGTGCATTGGCTGCGAACGGTGTTTCCGCGCGTGTCCCTTTGGGGCCATCCACATGCACGAGGTCGGCGTCATCCGCGAGGGTTCGGAAGGCTGGCGTTTCTGTCTGGAGTCAGCCGCCGCGAAAGGCTGGCAACAGCAGGCATTTGACGACGGCAAATGGCGGCCGGGAAGCACGCCATTCCAACTCGACGGGGACTTTCGAGCGCGGCTGAAAATCTCGGACGCGGGCAAGGTCGTGTATTGCTTTCGCCGTCGCTTCGACAGTCCTTCGGCACTAGGCAAGATCAAACGCTGGCGGCTGCGGGCCGCGTGGGACAAGGCGACCGAGGTAAAGTTCTGGCTGAACGGCACGGCCATTTCCGGCGAGCGGAAGAGACCCGAGGGGAACCCCGGGATCGCCTGGGGGAGGCTGAAGGCGAAGATTGTTGAGGTAGATCTTGAACCTGCGCAGGTCCTGCAAGAGGGCAACGTCTTGAGCGTGAGTGTCGAGATGCCGGAAAAGGGGCGAGGATTGCTGCTCGACGTGGGACTGTACATGGCGGCGGCGCCCGACCTTCCCGGAACAGTCCAGGCGGCGCACGCTCTCCCCATCGTGACCCAGAAGGCGGTAGTATGCGACCTGTGCGCCTCGCTGGACTCGGGGCCCGCCTGCGTCAACGCCTGTCCGCATGATGCCGCGAAGCGTTTCGACGGCCTTTCGGGGATCATCCCCTGACCGGCCCGCTGCTTATCCTTTTCCCGCCCCGGGCGCAGGGGCGGCGCGTTCATTGTTCCGGTTTCCCCTCGATGGGTCTCACTTCCAGGCCGATTGCCTTGAGCAGCCGGGGAATCTGGCGGATCATCTCCCGATTCTCATCCCGTACCTTCGCGGGCAGTTCCTCCCAGGCCTTGAGCTTCGGGTTTGTTCGCCGTTCGTCGTTACGCTCCTCGCCCCACTTCCAGCCCTCCTCCAGTTTTTTTGCCATCCAGCGCTCATGCTCGAGCCGCGCCTGCTTCTCGACGTCCTTGTCGAGGATCTCGTGCAGCACGATCTTCTCGCGGTCCTTGATCGCTGCCGCTGTCAGGCCGAACGCCGGCAGCCGGGCTGCCAGATGGGCCTCCGCCGCCTGGCGGTTGTCCTCGCGGAAGTTCTCCGGCAGGTCGCGCCACTCCACGAGGCTCGCGCGCTGGGGGGCCTCCTTGGGCTTGTGCTGCAACAGATACTCTTCGTGAATGCGGCGTGCCAGCGGCTGGATCTCGCGGCGGCGCTGGAGAAACCGTTTCACGGCGTCTCCGTCCTGGCTCAGCAGCACCAGACCGTCATCGTCTCGCCAGTCCGGATCCGCCCGCAGATTGCCCACCTCGAGTCCGCTGTCCAGCAGCACGCCCACCTGGGCGCCCAGGGCGAGCGCCAGGCGATACTCAAAGGCGGCGATGGGGCCGCCCTTGATGCCGAGCAACTTGACGTCCACGGGGTCAATCCCCAGCGCGATCAGATCGATCCAGTTCTGCAGTGGCTGCAGCGGACTGAAGCGGTCCGCTTTCTTCATCTTGTAGGTGTTGGTATAGCGTTGGTCCCTGGGAGCATCGGTGGGGAGGTGGCTGGGAAGGTAGCCAAACGCAGAGATCCGGCCCTTGAATTTGTCCGCCAGGTTGCCCACCAGACCCCCGATGCCGGCCGTGGTGCCCCCCGAAAAAAGCGTCCCCTCAAAGTCCGCGAACGCTTCCTCCAGCAGAATGCCATAGCCGGCCATCTCCTTATCGTGAACGGGGCTGCAACTGCCGGCCACAAGTACCACCTGTTTCTCGACCGGCGGCAACTCCGCGGACGGAAGTTTTTCGGCACTGAGGATGCTCTTGCTGCTGCGGCTCTTGACGGCCTTGCCCAGGAGAAGGAGCCGGCGCCCCCATTCGAGTCCCTCCAACGGAGGCTTCACTTTCGCGAGCAATTCCAGTGCCTTGAGCCACTCGTCCAGCATGACGTCCGTGGTCTCGGGCAACTGAATGGCTTTGGCAAACGCGGCCAGGCTCTCATAGTTCCGCTCGTCCGGTTTCGGCAGGTCGTCCGCCTCCTCTTGCAGGCGCTCGTCGGGCCGGGCCAGGAGCAGATTGAACTCGCCGATGTGGCGGTAGGCCCAGGGTCGGTCAATCCCGACCTGGGCCAGATCGCGGCACTTGGCAATCGCCGCCTCCAGCGTGGGACGGATCAGAGGGATGAACGAGCGCTCGTGATCCCGGCTGAGCTTGAAGCGCAGGTAGCCGCCCAGGACCCGAGGATTCGTGGGGTCGGTCGCGAAGGCTTTTCCGTAGAGCCGAAACACCTCGTCCTCGTCTGTCGGGGCGAGCTTCTCGGCCAGCGCGGTCAGGGCCTTGACGTTCGTCGAATCGATCCGCACCGCTTCGCGCAAGATCGTCAAGACCTGCCCCCGGTCTTCATGGAGCCGGCTCAGGGCCTCCCCCTGGTAGACGAGAATGTCGGCCGTTTTGGCAGCAGGGAAATCGTTCACCAGTTCACTGACCCTGCCCCATTTCCCCAGGCACATCGCCAGGCGAGCAGCCTGGCAAACCAGGTTCGCATTGTTGGCATCCTGGGCGAGCATCACGCCGAGGATTTCGAGTTCGTCCTCCATTTTCTTCGGATCACCGTACAGGCCGTAACTTGCCTGGTACAGAGATAGCCCTTCGATGATGCGTGTGAAGGCGTCGTCCGCATCCTCGAGCAGGGCGGCAATCTTGGCAAGTTCGCGCTTCCAGCGGTACGGCACCTCGAACTCGCTCTTGTAGACTCGGTTGTGGCCGATGTCTGCCCAGGCATGTTGCGCGATGGTCCTGACCTGGATCTCCGCCTTCAAGTTCAAGATTTGCGGCTTGGCCAGGGCAATGATCTCGGCGGAAAGCAGTCCCTTCATCGTCGCCAGTTTCGCCTCCGACAGCGAAATGATGAGATGGACGGAACGATAGCCGAATTCGGCCGCCTGAAGCTGCTCCGCCTTGTCGAGGCTGTTTGGCTTGTCGATCACGAAGTGGTCTCTGAGGAAGGTGCAGACGCGCTCCACTTCGCTCTTGGTGTGGACAATGACCCGGCCCGCGCACAGGTCGGTCAACACCTTGAGGCAATCCTGGTCCTTATACTTTTCCTTCTTGCGGAGGATCTTGCCGACAAAGCTCCCTCGGCCCTTGGCCCGCACCTGAATCACCGCTTCGGGCAACATCGAACTCTTGATCATGTATCTCAGCGCGTTCTCCAGGAACTGCTTGTACGCTTCAAAGTGTGCTTCGGCGTCATTGAAGGCTGCGAGTTGATTCGTGAACCATCCGAGGGTTTTCGCGTCCACGGGGCGTGGTCTCCTGATCGGGTTAGGGGAGCGAGGCGTGGAACACGCATCGCTCATCTGGCGATGTTACTCCAAAAAGGCGTAAGCCGCAACGATTCAACTCGGCGCGATCCGCGAAGCCGGGCGAATGCTTCGCGGGCTGCCCGCCAGGCCGCAAGCGGCAAGAAAGAGGAGGTTGTCCCGCCGTCGCTGTCAGCGTTGGGGGCATATTGTTGACTCGCTCAAGAATTGCGCGCCTCTTTTCGGCTGGCGCTGATATACTGACAGGGTTGGGTGGGCGTTGCCTGCCCCCTTGAAGATACCGAATGGGACTGCCATCTCTGTGCTTTGTCTTTCTCTCTGCTCTGAACACCTCTGCTTCACAGCTCCCCGAGATTACCAAGCCTTGTTGCTGGACAGTGACAGTCTGCATCCGCGGACCGTCCCGGTCGTCTTCCGCGGCCTGGCGCCGCGTGTCTGTTTTTTTCGCAGGGGCCACAGCCCCAAGGGATGCTGATGAGCAAGAATCTGTACGTCGGAAACCTGTCCTTCGAGACCACCGCCGATGACCTCCTCGAGGCGTTCGGCCAGTACGGCAAGGTCACCCGCGCCCAGGTCATGTCCGACCGCGAAACGGGCCGTTCGCGCGGCTTCGGCTTCGTCGATATGGAAAGCGGCGCCGACGAGGCAATGAACGCCCTCAACGGAACCCAGTTCCAGGGCCGCAACCTGACCGTCAACGAGGCCAAGCCCCGTGAAGAGCGCCCGCGCAGCACTTCCGGCAACGACCGGGGCAGTTCCAACCGGCGCTACTAATCCTCCATCGCCGCCTGCAGCCGAATTCGCCAGAATTCGGGTCCTCTCTGTTCCCGAATTCTGGCGAATTCGGCTACGGCGGGTTCCGAACTCTGGCGAATTTGGCTACAGTAAACGCTGGAGTGCCAACAGCGGCCCCTGGCTTCAGGGGCTTTTCTTCATGCGCGAGGTCCGCCACCCGAGCGGGACGGCCTCGAAGGAGCAAGCATGCCTTTACGGATGAGAGTCCACGAGCGCGAACCCATCGGTTTGGCCCTGCGCCGTTTCAAGAAGCTGATCGAGCGCAGCGGCTTGCAGAAGGAACTGCGCAAGCGAAAGTACTATGTGAAACCCTGCGAAGCCCGGCGCCGGGACGAACTGCGCAAGCTGAGCAACATCCGCAAGGGTAAAGTGGAAAAGCCGAAAAAGCCGTCGTGGTGAGACCGCGCTGACCTCCCACCCTCGCAGACAGCCCCTGAAATAACTGGGGCTGCTTTCGCGCGCGATCAGGCGCTGCAAGGCGGACTCAGCCGCGCAGTTTGTCGAGAAAGTGCTGGCGGAGTTTCGCCACCTTCGGCGCGATGACGGCCACACAGTAACCCTGTGTCGGATTGCCGCGGAAGTAACCCTGGTGATAGCCCTCGGCCTTGTGGAAGGCCGGCAGCGGCACCACCTCCGTCACGATTGGCCGACTCCAGGTGCCGGCGGCGTTCAACTCGGCAATTTTCTCGCCAGCGTCCCGCTGCTGTTCGGCTGAATGATAGAAGATCGCCGAGCGATACTGCGTGCCGTGGTCGGCCCCCTGGCGATTCAGCGTCGTCGGATCGTGAATGACGAAGAAGACGTCGAGGAGATCGCCGAAGGAGATGACGGCTGGATCGAAAGTGATTTGCACCACCTCGGCATGACCGGTCGAACCGCCGCAGACCTGCTGGTAGGTCGGATTCGGGGCTGTCCCACCCGCGTAGCCCGACTCGACGCGCTCGACGCCGCGCAATTGCTCGAAGACAGCTTCCAGACACCAGAAGCAGCCGCCGGCTAGCGTGGCCGTCTCTTTTCCTCTGTTTTCCATGGCTTTTTAGCTGTTTTCGATGGGTGTTTCCGCGACGCAATTACTTTTCTTGCGTCACGGAATCAAGATAGGAAAGCGGAGAGGAAGGGATTCGAACCCTTGGTGGAGTTGCCCCCACACAGCATTTCCAGTGCTGCACCTTCGGCCGCTCGGTCACCTCTCCGAAGATTCCAAGTCACTTGTTCTGTAAGATTTACATCGATATCCCTCTGCGGACTATTTGTTAACGCAGACCGGTTTCCAGGTCGAGTCCGGCTCATTCTAGGGCATGTCGGTCTGGGCGACAACTGAGCAGCCCGTTGCTTCTCGAGGAGGACCCGCGCCTTGTCCCCCTCGTCTCGCTTGAAGGGCCTGTTCACCGGACTGCTGATTGTGGCCTGCTTCTTGGTGAGCCGATGCCACGTTCGCGGCCGGAGGCGGGCTATCCTCCTCGACCGCTGACGCGGCTCAACTCGCCCAATTCGAGAAGGACACCCCCTGACGGAATTTCCTCTTGCGTCGCAAGAACTCGCTCGTTATACAGCCGCCTTCACATCAACGACGATCTGGTTTGCCCCCGATAGCAACGGCCTTCCGGGGCAGGAGAAAATGAGTTTGCCGCGGACGGAAGACAGTCCGTCCGATGAGGACATTGGGCGATGCAGGCGAAGGCGGCGGCGCTTCCCTGCCGTCCTCGGCAATGGGGAACGAGGACAGCCTGGGCGGTGGCACTGCCATCGCTCACCAGGGACCGCCGCAGGCGCTCGCGGCCCGGTCAGACGACCGGCGCCGCGGCAGTTTCACGGGAGGACCGAGATGCGTACCGGCAGATGGTGGATGGGGGCGAGTCTGGGGATGACCCTTCTGCTGGCCAGCTATGGGCTGCAGGCCCAGGAGAGGATCGCGCTGCCCTCGAGTGGCGTCCCCCTCCCTGGAATGGCCACGCAGCACCAGACGCTGAACCACAGTTCCATGGAACCCGAGGGCGGCGGCCACGAGGCAGGCCACGGCGGGACCCACGAAGGCGGCGAGGAACCCGCCGAGGAAGCCGAAGAACACGCCGAGGGCGGCCTCTATGGAAATGCCGACTTCATGCTGATGCGGCCGCGGCGGCGCCCGCATGACTTCGCCATCGTCGATCCTTACGGCAATGGCCCCGCCGTCCAGGGCAACGTCGCCCACTTCGACTGGGAAACCGTCGGCGCTTACCGCCTCGGGCTGGGCTACCAGTTCAATCACGGCTTTGAATTCGGCGCCAGTTACACCTACGTCCACAGCAAGGACAATCAGTCGATCGCCGCCCCGGCCGGCGGCACGATCTTCGCCACCCAGTCCGCGCCGTTCACCTTCGACGGGGCTTCCGGCGTCGTCGGCTCGAGCAACCTCGACCTCGATGTCATCGACGTCGAGTTCGCCAAGCGCCTCGAAGCCTGCGAGGGACTGTCGCTGCGTCTGGCCGGCGGGGCGCGCATCGGCACCATCCAGCAGAAGACCGCCCTGGCCTACGACTTCTCGGCAGTCGGCTTTGGCATCTCCAACGTCAATAGTCGGATCCAGTTCGACGGCATCGGTCCCCGCATCGGCGGCGAGGGCTGGTACAAGGTGTTCGGCGGCTTCGGTCTCTACGGCAAGGCGTATGGCTCGCTGATGTCCGGCAACTTCAAGACGCATCTCGATCAGTTCGTCAACAGCGGCCGGACCAACGCCATCAACATCGAGGACAGCTTCAAGAAGGTCATCCCGGTGACCGAGCTGGGCGTCGGCTTCGGCTGGAAGGGCGACCACATGACCTTCCTGCTCGGCTGGGAGTTGCAGAATTACTTCGGCATGGTCGATATCATCGACTTCCCGAGCGGCACCAGCTTCAAGCCGTTCTACCACACCGGCGACCTGTCTCTGGAAGCCCTGACCGCATCGGTGGGGTTCAACTTCTGAGCCGAGGGAGTTCTCGTCCTCGGGTTGTCGCAGGCGAGCGGCCCGGGTGTAACCGCGGGTGAAAAGTATTAACCAGCCCGTTGACCCCCGCCCAGCGCCCTGATACGCGTTTGCAGGGAGGGATAATTGGCAATGATGTTTGCCCCCCCAACGGTGGTGTGCCCAGTACGAT
>JBBSDR010000022.1:0-15824 GCA_038240465.1 Gemmatales bacterium | reverse complement strand
CACGTCGCGAACGTCCACCGTAACTATGGACGAGACGTCGGTCTCGTATCGAGGCGCGGGACGAACAAGCTCCGCTACGCGCCTACCGACTCGCTGCTCAAAGCGCTCATCCTCGCCAACGTCGAACGGCGGATGGAGTACAAGGACTTCCTCGCTCGGCTATTTTTGCGCTACGGCTTCGTTCTAGGCGAACGGGAGGCGGAGCAGGTGCTCGGGCAGGAGGAATTCGATAAGAAGGCGTTCCAGGCGAACGCGCAGCGTCTCGAACAGCGCCTGGGGAGCCTCGGGATGTTACGCCGGCTTTCGGATGCCTGCGCTTACGTCCAGAACCCGCTCGGGAGGAGGCCGTCATGACGGTCGCGGAACTCATCGGCAAGGTCGTCGTTCAGTTCCTGAAGCAGGAATTCGGCGACGACGGGGGCGCACACGCGGAAGGAACGGCCCGTTACATCATCGACTGCCTTAGTGCAGAGCAGACCGCCGCGATCGCGCGCCAGGTCCTGGCAGACAGTGACCTGGCGGCGCAGATCGACCTGAAACTGCCGAATCGACTGGTCGGCGGCTACGGCCTGCCGGCGGAGATCCTGACGACCTTGCCTGCGACCTATTTCCGCAATGCGACGAGTCCGAAGCCGGTTCTTCTCATCGCCAACACCGGAGACGACGAGGAGCAGTCGCTCAAGGAATTCATCCGGATCGGCGCGCCCGAGCTCCAAGAACACCCGGGACTCTGGGTGCGGGTCGGTGGCGACGGGCTGCCGCTGTCCGAGGGTCACGCTCGATGGTGGGAGAAGGCGCTCGCCGGCCTGCAGGAGTTACGGATCGTTTCCCTCGACCGCTTCGCGGCGTATGTCCTGGGCGTGCGCAACGCGGTGGAGACGGACGGCTTGCCGCTCCTGACGGCCCTAGGCTCAGCCCTCCCTTCGCTCCACTTCCCGCGTGACTCCGTGTTCTCTAACCGCGTCAAGGAAGCCTCTCGAGGACACGCCTCCGCATGGAAGGCCCAGTTCAACTGGGTCGCCAGGAACCGCGGGTGCTACCTGCTCAAGCAGACCCCGTCGCAGCTCCTGCTGAGCGATGACGATCTTGCGACTGCTTTTGAGAAGGCCAAGGAGACAATTCCCGAAGGACTGCTTCCGACCGTGCGCAGCTTCATTTCCGCTCCGAGCGGGTGGAACGCAGCGGCAGCGAACCTCGCAGAGTGCGAGTGGGAGGACGTCAAGCCGCTTTTCGACGGGGTGAGGAAGGAGAAACTCAACCTCGCCAACGAAACCCTCGCGTTCTATGAGGACCGGGAAGCGGACCTCCTCACCGACGAAGAGCGGGAGTTCCTGAAGTTGCTCGCAGAACGTTCCGCAACAGAACCCACGGCGGACGACTCGGCATTCTACGAGCTCCACCGCAACGAACTCAAGGAAGACCGCAAGCTCAAGTCAGCCTGGGACCGCTTCGTCTTCGGCAAGCCGCGCGAAACGGAGGATTTCCTTGCTGGCTTGGCCGCGATCATGGAGTCCCTGTTCAATCAAGGCGAGGCCGGCTCGCGCCGCCGCCTGAAAGTGCGGTGCGACCGGGCGACGAAGAAAGAACTGAAGGAGCTCAACGTCGATGCAGGCCTGTACTTTGCCCACCGCTACGCCGGCCTGAAGGCGCTGTTCGGTGATCGCGTCTCGTGGAGCGTGGGCCAACTTTTCGACTTCCCCGCGCTCGTCGAGACCTGGCGGAACCAAGGGAAGACGCCGCTCAACTACTCCGTGGCACGCGCAGCGTTACAGCTCAAGTTCGTCCTGGAACTCGAGGTCGAACTGCCGAACGGAGGTTCGCAGTCCTACACAGCGCAACTCATCTGGAAGTTCAACCCGAACACGGTCGCCAGCCAGTGCTGCGACGACTGGTCCCGGCTCGCGGAACATCCGCTGGTCGTCTGTGGTGCCAATCGCGACGTCGTCAGCGCGAAAGGGACGCTCCAAACGATCGACCTGTCGAACGTGAAGACGCTCGTGCCCGCATATGACCGGGACCGTGGCTCGTTCGTCTCCGTCTATCGCAAGGCGAACGATATGGCGGTGACGTGGCGAGCGAACCTGGCCGAGGCACGCAGCCAACAGCTCGTTCCAGCGGACATCGCGGACGATCTGGAGGCCAAATTCGCCGCTTTCGAGGCCGCCTACACCACGGCGATCCGCGAATTCCGAACCGGAGGACTCGCTCATCAGGCGTTGGCAACCCAGCTAACAGCCTACACGGATCTCATCGACTGTCTGGTGCGGCGGGCAAAGGGGGATAGCAACCGGGAACTCCTGCTGCGCCCGTTGCTCCAGGTCGGCACGGTCCTCATTGAAGGTGGCACCCCTGCGGCCGTCGTGGCGCCTTGGCATCCACTTCGGCTGGCAGCAATCCAGCGGAAAGCCCAGCACGTTGCTGCCCTTGTGCGCCATCTCCTGACCGCCAAGGAGGTGTTCTTCGGGGATACCCGGCTCTTCTTCAAGGATCTCGCACAGGAACTGGCTCACCCGTTCTACCCGGAGGTCATCCTCGGCTGGCAGGAGAACAAGCCTGAATTGCTCGCTCTCTCGGACGTCGTCCAGGATTATACCCTGCATGAATCACCCGTCCTGAGCGAGGACGGTCCCGACGACACCAACGACAACCCGACCGATGGGAGCAACTGCGTCCTCGAACTCGTGCAACGCTACATCGCGCTCCATCCGCACGAGCAGGCCAACATGTCCGTCGTACTCTACAACTGCGATTCGGCCCGTCTCCCCCAGGCTGTGGTGGACAAGCTCGGCGATGTGTACGAAGACGAAGAGGATGTCCGCTGCCAGGTGCTCCTACGGCACGCGGAGGCCGCAAGGCTTCGCGACCTGTACACCGCGATCGTGAGTCTGAGCGATTCGGACGCCGACTCCTTCAACGCCAGCGAAGCAACGCAGGATTTCATGGCCCGGCTGCGCATCTGCATCATCGCCGACCAGGCTCCGCCACCCAACCCGAAGGATGGGTGTCCGTACGATATCGTGTTCTCGCAGGACGTCATCGCGAGGCACTCCAGACTCGAGTGGTACATCGAGAGCGCCCGGCCAGCAGACATCTCCACACTCGTCCCCGCAAGGTGGTCACGACGTCGTCCTGCGGCCAAGGACGATAGGAAGTCGGTCGTGTATCTCTGCTCTCCGGTCCAGAGCCGCGAGGGCTGGGCGTTCCTGACCGCCGTCACGACATTCTTCAAAGGGGACTGGGACGGCAACGAGCAGCAGCGGCTGCTGCCCGCCAGACAGCTCGACTTCCGCGACAATCGAACCGCCCGGATTTTTGAAGAGACGCATAACCTCGGCAACTGGGTGGTCAACTACGACGAGTTGCTCGACCGACGACAGCTACTCAACCAAAACGTCCGGGTCATCCGCTACAAGCAGTCAGCGACTCAGGGCCGAAACGTCATCATCTCCTCGAAGGCACCGCTGGGTCTGCTGCGATCTATGGTCCTACTGCGCCTGAAGGATTTGAACCTGGGACTCACCGAGGACGAGTACCGGACGTTGGCCGACCGCTTCATCCAGGACGCGAACGACGTCTCCGGTGACATCGTGCTGCGGGCGGCGAAGCGGGGACGCAACGCGAGTGAATTGATCGGCATCGTCCTGAGCAGATACATGCTCAGGCACGAACTCGGGCTAGGCGGATACCACGGCTGGTACTTCCTAGACGACTACGCGGACTGGCTCGGCCAGAAGGAAGAGCAGATCGCCGACATCCTGGCGCTATCACCCGCGCAGATTCCCGGAGGGCCGCTCCAATTGACGCTGCTGGTCTCCGAGTCGAAGTACATCGAGGCTTCCGGAGTCGCGGAGAAGCGGAAAGAATCGCAGAAGCAGCTCCGCGACACGATGAAGCGAATCGATGAGGCAGTGTTCGGCTCGCCCGAGCGTCTCGACCGCGACCTGTGGCTCGCACGGCTCTCAGATCTGATCCTGGACGGTGTACAGTTCCCGGCCAGCGCGGGGATCAACCTGTCCGACTGGCGGCGGGCGATCCGGGAGGGGGAGTGTGAGATCACCATTCGCGGGTACTCCCACGTCTTCGTCCGTGGCAATGACGAGGCCGCGGACTGCTCCGACTTCGCACCAGTAGCCGGCCTGGCGGAAGCGTACCAGGAGGTGTTCGGCAGGGCCGACCTCCGGCAGTTGGTCCTCCGCTACTCCCGTGACGAAGACCCTCTCCCGCTCCGACGGCAGGTGGCGGGGGAGGACGTGTGGGCTGAACTCACCTTCCGGCGACCGACCGATCGGGCTTCGCACCGTATGCCACGGCAGAAAGGGCGAGAGGATCCGCCCCCACAGGCCGACCCGCCGCCCAACCCACCCCCCGGTCCTCCGCCGAGCAGCCCGGAGACGCCACCCCAGGAGCCGGGTTCGACGTCTTCCCCGCCAGATAGCGATGCAGGATGGGCATATCCCGGCGTGCGCGGGGAAGCTACAGACAATCGAGATCCGGGCGAAACCGCGCAGGATCAGGAGTGGCTCCGGCAGATCGAGACCCGCGCAAAGCACGCACTCCAGCAGTTCCACCTCCAGGCCAAACTGCTCAGCAGCCAACTCACCCCGAATTGCGCGCTGCTGAAGTTCGTGGGCAGCGCCAACTTAACAGTCGAACAAGTGGGGCGGAAGCGTTCGGAATTCCTGACCACTCATGGGTTGAACATCGTCGCGATCCGGCCGGAACCGGGGGCGGTCAGGCTCGCCATCGAGCGCCCTCACCGGCGGTTGGTCCGCACTGCGGAACTCTGGGGCCGGTGGCGCCCGGACAAGGGATGGGGAAATCGGTCGCTCCTCATCGGAGTGCGCGAGGATGACGGGGAGTTGCTGGTGCTGGCCCCGGGACAGCAGCACGCGCCGCACACCTTGATCGCCGGCTCAACGGGGAGCGGCAAGTCGGTCCTCATGCAGAACATCATCCTCGCGGTGGCGGCGACCAACAACCCACTGCAAGCGAGGATCATTCTGATCGACCCGAAACAGGGAGTGGATTACTTCGCGTTCGAGGGGCTGCCGCACCTCGAAGGACACATCATCTCGGATCCTGCGGAAGCATCCGCTCGGCTGGAACAGCTCGTCATCGAAATGGATGCTCGCTATGTCCGGTTACGAGCCGCCCGCGTCCAGAATCTCTCGGCGCATAACGAGAAGGTTCCGGAAGGGGAGCGTCTCCCGGTTGTGTGGGTTATCCACGACGAGTTCGCCGAGTGGATGATGGTGGACGACTATAAGGAGGCCGTGACGAACACGGTCGGCCGCTTGGGCGTGAAGGCCCGCGCGGCAGGCATCCACCTCGTGTTCGCCGCCCAGCGTCCGGATGCGAATGTGATGCCGATGCAGCTGCGGGCCAACCTGGGGAATCGGCTGATCCTCAAGGTCGATTCGGTCGGGACATCTGAAATTGCCCTCGGCGAACACGGGGCCGAGTGCTTGCTCGGCCACGGCCATCTGCTTGCGCGGCTCGAAGGAAGTCCCGGCCTCTGCTACGCTCAAGTGCCGCTCGCGGAGCCGGATTTCGTGGAGCGCGTCGTGACGGTCATCCGCGAGAGCCGGAAGTAAGGCCGATCGGAGCCCCGGATACAGCTTCCTTGCCGATGCCATGTAGAGGCCCGGCTGCGTGTATCTCCTTGATCGAAGCGGGCTACTGTCCGCAGAGGTTGTCAATGAGAAACCCGGATTGGGTGAGAGATGAGGTCATCCTCGCGTTGGACCTCTACTTCCACGCCGGCCGCAAGCAACTTCCTGCGAGCCACCCAGAAGTCATCGGTCTCTCCGAGTTGCTCGGGAAGTTACCGTTCCATGATCGAGCAGCGCGGGACGTGACCTTCCGCAACACGAACGGGATCTCGATGATCCTGGGTAACTTTCTCGGCATTGACCCGCTGCACCATACGCCGGGGTTGAGCCGAAACAACCATCTCCAGCAGGACGTCTGGGACTACTTCGCCGGCGATGACATAGCTCTGCGCCGAACGGCCAAGGCGATTGTGCAGGCAAACGAGAACGGACAGGCCACGGAGCCCTTCCTGCTCGACGAGGAGGACGTGTTCCCAGAGGGAGAGATCCTCACTCACCTTCACCTGGCCAGGGAACGAAACCAGGCGCTCGTGCAACGAAAGAAGAGGCAGGTGCTTCGCTCGACGGGGCGGTTGGCCTGTGAAGTCTGCGACTTCGATTTTGCCGACGTTTACGGGGAACTGGGCAAAGGTTTCGCCGCGTGTCATCATCGCCTCCCCCTGTCGGAATGCGCCAATTGTCACCGAATGCTCCACCGGAGTAGGCCGCTACTGTCCGTCGAGGGGCTGCGATCGGCGATCAAACATGAGCGCGGTACGGCAAAGTAGTCCCAGCAAAAGCCCAATTCCGATAGGCACCGCTTCACGACAATCCTGCCTATTTGGCGTCGGTCATACCCTCCGGTATCCTCCTCGTCGTGGCCCGAGAAAGCTCCATCAACGACGTCGGCCTCCTGATCGCCTACGTTCTCCCCGGCTTCACGCTCCTGTGGGGCGTGTCGTCCGCAATTGATGGCCTCGCCCCCTGGCTCGGGAGTGCCACGGAGATGCCATCCGTGGGTGGCTTCTTGTACGTCACTGTCGCATCGGTCGGCGTCGGACTCACCCTCAGCACGATCCGCTGGCTGATCATCGATCCCATCCACCACCGCACCGGCATTCATCGGCCGACCTGGGACTTCTCCCGGCTCGGGGAGAACGTGCAGGCATTCCGCGTCCTCGTGGAAGTCCATTACCACTACTACTTGTTTCACGCGAACACGCTCGTCGCGCTTCTGCTCGTGCTCTCCGTTCGATGATTCGCTCCTCCCCCTATCGCCCCCCCCACGGCATGTTTGATCTCGGTCTCGGCATCCTGGGGATTATCTTCTTCCTGGGTTCTCGCGATTCCCTCCGCCGGTACTATCTGCGCACCGGGCAACTCCTCCGCAGTCAGCAGGGTGGAGGAGAGAAGAAGACGCCACGCAATCAGGAGGCCTGACCCTCCGGCATCAACTCGCGGAGGGAGAATCCCAGGGCATCCGCGAGCTTTTCGATGTTCAGCAGCGAGATGTTGCACGCTCCGCGCTCGACCAGGCTGACGTAGGTGCGGTGCAGGCCGGCGATCTCCGCCAGCTTCTCCTGCGAGATGTCCTTCTGCAGGCGCAACTCCCGCAGTCTCTTACCAAAGCGACTGAGCACATCGGACAAGAACTCTTCCCCCAACCGGATTGCGCGGCGGAAAGTCCTTGATCGAGTGTCGAGGAGTGCATAAGATACATCTACAGCATTTACATTCCGGGAACGTATATGCTGCATCACCGCTTCTGGGAGAGGAGATCGTCATGACGAACGGGGCCGGCCATCACGGGGACAAGAAGAAGGCTTCGCAGCGGAAGCCGCAGAGCAAAAAGACGAAGTCAACGAGGGACGCCGCACGGTCTACCCTCACAAAGGGCGTGAAGGGGGCGCCGCCTCCTTCGGAGTCGTAGTCCGTACGAAATGACAAGCTGGATCAGGGTACGGCCGGGCGGTGTTCGGTGGCGGCGGACTTCGCCATCAGGAACTCCTGCCGCTCGGCCTCTCTGATCTTCCTGCCTGCTTCTTCCTCATCTCCGCCGTCAATCCGTCGCTTCCTCGCTCGGCGTTCCTTCATCAGAGGCCAAACGCAGTCGGAGGAGTTCCTGCGTCCGCTCCATGAGGGCTTCGCTTGCCCACCGTCTCTGCTTCCGGGGAAGCATTGCCCCCAACTCCGTCCGGATGAGCGCGTCCGCGTAGTCCTCGATGGCCTCCTGCAGAGCGGCATTCAATTCACGTCGGCTCCTTACGATGCCCCGCGTCCTCTCCGACGTCGCCCCGATCCGCAGGTAGGCGGCATCCTCTTGCACTCCGCGTGACAGAAGCCAGAAGAGGTCGTAGAGGTCGCGTGCCGCCCGATAGGGCCGTTCGAGGATGGCGAGCATCTTCCCGGACAGGAGGATCGAGAGGGGATAGGTGAGGACGTTCACGGACGCAGGGAAGACCGGCGTCACGACGTTACGCACCAGGGTCGTCACCGCTTTGGTGCGCGGGAGGCAAGACACCTCGATCTTCAGTTTGCGTCTCCACCCGGCGGCCCTCACCTCGAGAAGCACCGTCCGGCGCTTCACCCAGCTGTCGGTGATCTCCAGCTCCTGCCGCCGTGCGCCGTGCGACGTCCTCCAGCCGCGACCGGATCTCCGCAGGATCGACCTCCTGTCGGACCAGGTCGAAGTCCAGGTCGTCGCTGTAGCGGTCACAGAGGTAGACGAGCCGCAGTGCCGTGCCGCCCTTGAACGCCAGGTGCAGGGCCAGGACGGGATCCTCCGCGATGCCGGCCAGGAAGCGCACCTCGCGCTCCTCGTGGAGGAGTGTCGATGGATCGATGCCCTGTTGCGAGGCCAGGGTGAGAAGATCCTGCTCGTTCATCGTGCGAGGGGGGAAGAAGCGAGAGCATCGCGGATACGCTGCGGGAATCGCTGAGCCATGCGCTCAAGGATCGTCGCATCGAGGCGTCGCGCGTCGATGCTCTCCCAGTCAATCGCCCCGTGCTGAAAGTAGAGCAGGTCGAGGATCGCCTTCTCGGGGGGCATGCGGAAGACGCCCTCGGTGTCGAGCTGCATGCCGAAGAAGAGGGACGGCGGCAGGTGGACGTACTGGAAGGAGGGAAGAGCCGTGCGGTCGATTGTTGTCGATCGCGCCGGTGTGACCGACTGGATGACGCGCGGCACCTGAGTGGTGACCCCCGCATCGCTCAGAGACGTCCACAGGGAGAGGGCCGAGGGCTTCACGAGGTCGTTGGCGATCTTCCGCGTCCGTGCGGGCAGCTCCTCGGTCAGCGCGTAGCGGTCCCGACGCAAGCGGGTGAGGATGCCTGCGCGGACGAGCCGATCGAGAATTGGGTTGGTGCTGGGAAAGGCCACACCGAGGACGTTGGCAACGGCCTTGCGGTCGAAGACGGCCAGCCCGCTTTGCCGAAGGAGATGATACTTCTGGAGGATGCGAGAAGTATAACAGAAGTGTTATACATCGCGCAAGATCCTCCGCGCGCACCCGAGAGGAGGTGCTCACGGAGGTCTCGGGCAGGTTTCGGACATCTCTCCCCAGCGCGAATCAGAACCCCTTTGCGGCTGCGGTCTCCAGGAGCTTCTCCAGGCGACCCTTCAGCCGCTTCCTCGCCTCGCCCACGCACAATTCCACCTCTGCGAGGATCACGTCGGGATCTTCCCCGAGGAGGACGCGATCGCGTCCCTCTGTCCGCTGCCAGTCGATCGCACTCTGGCACTCCTTGCGAAATTGCTGCAGGCAGGTTGCTGCGAGATCGCGGACGGTCTCGGAAGCCTGCTCGGTCTTCTCGAGGAGAGCCTGGATCTCGGCTTGCGCGTGATCTGGAGGAGGCATGCCGGGAAGGTATGTCCTCGCTGCTGTTCGCCTCAATCAGGACAGTGCCTTCTGGAGCCTTCCCGATCTCGTGAGTCGCATGGCTGGCCTACCCTCGCTGCGTGCCTCTCGACACCTTCTACCTCGGCACGCATGAGCCAAGCTGGATGGCTGCATGGCTAGCCAAAGTTGCCGCACTTCATCTTTGGAGGCTTGTGCGCTATTCTGTGTGCGATGCCCATCGAATGGACCTCCCTCTACCGGCGCTTCAAGGGACTCTGGGTCGCTCTGGCCGATGACAAGACCACCGTCATCGCCAGCGGCAAGACGGCGTGGGAGGTACGGGAGAAGGCACGCCGGAAGGGACACAACCTCCCCATTATCGCGCGCATGCCCGACCGCCTCAGTCCCTACGTCGGCGGCGCATGAAGTTCCGCTACAAGAAGCTCGGAGCCCGCTTCGTCCGGCCGATCATCCCGGTGGAGATCCTCTTTGAGAAACAGGCTGTCCGCTACGAGGTCCTCGTGGACTCCGGTGCGGACTGCACCCTCCTCCCCTCCGAGATTGGGGAACTGCTCGGGATCGACGTCGAGAGCGGACGGAAGGATCGCATCGGTGGCATCACGGGGGGCGGGATGCCCTTCTTCATCCATCAAGTCTTGTTGCGGGTGGGCGGATGGACATTCGAGGTTCCGGTCGGCTTCATGCCGGGGATGCCCGACTTCGAGTATGGGGTTGTCGGGCAGGGAGGGTTCTTCGATCTCTTCGAGGTCACCTTCAACCGCAGGAAAGCAGAAATCGCGTTGAAGCCGTATCGACTGCCGGCATAGGCGTTTCCCCGTGCCTTGCAGCAGGGATGCAGATCATCCCGTCTGGCCTTTCTCGTCGAATCCGAGGACTGTATACTTGAACAGAGATGAGAGTAGCCCTCCTGCAAGAATGCGAGGCGAGACCCGCACAACGTTACTCGAAATGCTTGCTCATGAGCATTCTGGTGTTCCGTTGGGATGACCCACCATGGCAGACCCCGTCCACTACTGGAAGCGGTTTTGGTGCCCTCGCGGGGAGGCGATCATCCTCTCCGTCGGAGGATATCTGCTCGACCCGGAGGCGGAGTATGGACCCCACTACAACCCGCACGTTGTCCCTTTCGAGCAGATCACGGCGAGGCCGTGTCTCGTCTTGCTCGGCGAGCCGGGCATCGGCAAGTCCACGGCGCTTGAGCGACATCGTGCGGAGACCGAGGCTACGGTCCGGTGTGCGGGAGACAACCTCCTGTGGCTGAACCTGAATGCCTGCGGGTCGGAATTCCTCCTCGTGCGTTCCCTCTTCGAAGATCCTCTCTTCTCTACCTGGCGAGCCGGTACCGGCATCCTGCACCTGTTCCTCGACAGCCTCGACGAGTGCCTCATCCGCATCGACACGCTCGCCGCCCTCCTGGGGCAAGAACTGTCCCGGTGTCCCACCGAGCGCTTGCGTCTACGGATCGCCTGCCGGACCGCAGTATGGCCGGCCCTTCTTGAGACGGAGTTGAGGCGGATCTGGGGACGGGATGGAGTCGGGGTGTTCGAGTTGGCTCCCCTTCGGCAACAGGATGTCGCAACTGCGGCAATCGCATGCGAGGTCGATCCCGAGGCCTTCCTCGCTGAAGTGGACCGCCGCGAGGCGGCCGCGCTCGCGAGCAAGCCCGTGACGCTGCGTTTCCTCCTGGCCGCGTACCAGCGGGGAGGGAAATTCCCTCCGTCCCAGGTGGAACTGTACCGACAGGGATGCGAGCGTCTCTGTGAGGACGCCAGTGCGAGCCGGCGGGCTGCTCAATTGTTCGGCACTCTGACGCCGCGGGAGCGGTTGCAAGTCGCCGCGCGGATCGCGGCCCTGTCGGTCTTCTGCGGCCGCTCTGTCATCTGCACGGGAGCCCTGGGAGACGCCCATGAGGACGATCTGTCACTCCAAGATCTCCTCGGGGGAGTAGAACCCATCGACGGGCAGGCTGTTGAGATCACGGAGGGCGCCGTACGCGAGGTACTTGACACGGGGCTCTTCTCGGCGCGTGGGCAGGAGCAGCTGGGCTTCGCGCATCAGACGTATGCCGAGTTCCTCGCCGCGTGGTATCTCCACAGTCGCGGCGTGGACACGACTCAGATGCTGAGCCTGATCACCCATCCGGGGGAAGACGGGGGCAGAGTGGTGCCCCAGGTACAGGAAGCAGCGGCGTGGCTCGCGAGCCTCGTACCGGCGATGTACAACCGGATCGTCGAGTCCGATCCCCAGGTACTCCTCAGCAGCGATGTTGCAACGATGGGACCCGAGGCGCGCGAGAGGCTCGTCGGATCGCTCCTCCGGCTCTTTGACGCAGGCACACTCATTGACAGTCAGTGGGGTACCCGCGCGAAGTACCGCAAGCTCGCCCATCCCAAACTTCGGGCACAACTGGAGCCATTCATTCGGGATCGCTCGAAGAACATCATCGTCCGGCGGGTCGGCATTGACATCACCGAGGCGTGTCAGCTTCAAGCAGTCCAGGGGCTGCTGGCGGACATCGTCCTCGAGCCGAATGAGAACCAGCACATTCGCGAGCAGGCTGCGGCTGCCCTTGTCCGGATCGCGGATGGGGAGACCCTGCGCCGTCTCGTTCCCTGCGTGACCGGCCAGGCGGGAGATGATCCCCAGGACCAATTGAAGGGCCACGCTCTTCGCGCCCTGTGGCCTGATCATCTCACAGTCGAGGAGGTGTTCGTCGCCCTGACTCCACCGAAACGCCGTAACTTCTTCGGCTCCTATCACTCCTTCCTGTCGGGACCGGTCCTCGAGTCCCTCCCTCCTTCAATTCTCCCGGTCGCGCTGGAGTGGGCTACAGCGCATTCGGTCAGGGATGTCCCAGAGTCCGCGTTCGGGAAACTGGTGCTGACCGTGCTGCGCGCGGCGTGGGACCATCTGGAGAATCCAGGGGTCCTCGGCCCGTTCGCGGAGGCTGTCGTCTGCCGTTTGGCCGAGCACCTGGGCATCCCCGGACTCGAACGCGATCGAGAGGCACCGATTCCCGACGCGCAGCGACACCTCCTCTGCGAGGCAATCGTTCCACGCTGTCTAAAGAGGGGCATGGATGCGGCGAGACTCGTCTACACCCAAACGCCGCTTCTCCTCCGCCATGATCTCTCCTGGGGCATTGAACGAGTGAGAACAGCAGCATCACCGGCACATCAAGCCTTCTGGCTCGCAGTCATTCAAGGCCTTTTCTTTGCGGAGTACCCCGGACACGCTGATGCACTGCTGGCAGCGATCCCCGGTTGCCCCGCCCTGGAAGCAGCATTCGCCTCATGGTTCGCTCCCGTGGAGATCCACTCTTCGCAGGCCGACGAACTGCGCGCAAGGTATTGTGAGTGGGGGGAGTGGCAAGAGGAAGAGGAAGAGAGGCTCGTGGAACCGCCTCCGCAGGAGCGGATTGCAATCCTTCTCGACCGGGTGGAGGCGGGGGAACTCGACGCCTGGTGGCGCCTCAACAGCGAGATGACCCTTGAGCCGACGAGCGCGTGCTATGGCCATGAACTGGAGTCGGATCTCACGACTCTCCCTGGGTGGATCGCGTCGGACAGCACCACTCGGCAACGAATCCTCAATGCTGCACAGCAGTATCTCCTGCGTGCGCAACCCGCCTCCTCCGAATGGCTCGGAACGAACACCCTTCATCTCCCGGACTTCGCGGGGTATCGGGCCCTGCGTCTCCTGGCAGCTGAGCGAACAGATACGGTCGATGCACTGCCTGCCGACCGCTGGCAAGCATGGACCCCCGTCATCGTCGGCTACCCAACCACTCTTGGTGGGCCAGGTGAGGAACCGCATCTGGATATGGTACGGCGGGCCTATGCGTGCGCACCGCAGGAGGTCATCCGGGCGCTCTTGATCCTCATCAATGCCGAAAACGAACGATACGAGCATCTCTGCATTCACCGGAAGGTAGCTCTCTGTTGGGATGCGCGCCTCACTGCTGCCCTTGCCGAAAAGGCTCGTGATCCGTCTCTGACCCCAGGAATTCTGGTCAGCCTCCTTGAGGCGCTGTTGGAGCGAGGCAGTTGCGAGACACGGACGTTCGCCGCGACACTGCTCTCGCCACCCATTCCCGCAGAGGGGCTGCTGCGGCAAAAGGCTGTCGTGGCGGCAACAATGCTCCTCGTCCATGCCGACGACGCGGCGTGGGGGAGTGTATGGTCGGTTGTCGTGGCGGATGTGGAATTCGGCAAAGAAGTCTTCACCGCTCTTGCCGAGCGCCACGACCAGGAACACACGGCCCTGATGACGCGACACCTCTCCGAGGAGCAGATCGGCGATCTCTACCTCTGGCTCACGCGGCACTGCCCTCCGATGGAAGACGAGCAGCAGGAGAGCGCACACAGGACGGGATCGCGCGAGAGCGTGGCGTACTTCCGTGATGCCGTCCTTCAGCAGCTACAGCACAGAGGGACGTCGGCTGCCTGCCGCACGGTAGAACGGTTGGCAGCGGAACTACCGGCAATCTCCTGGCTGCGCTGGGCTGTAGTGCAAACTCGGGAGCATACGCTCCGGCAGACGTGGGTGCCGCCCCAGCCGGAAACGCTGCTCAAGATGGCCCGAGACCGAGTCCTGCGTCTTGTCGAGAGTGCCGACCAGCTTCTCGACGTGGTGATCGCATCGCTGCGGTGCCTGGAGCAGGAATTGCAAGGGGAGAACCCAGCTGCCCCCGATCTCTGGAACAAGTTGAAGGCCGGCGTGTACCGGCCAAGAGAGGAGAACGAATTCTCGGACTACGTGGTACGGCATCTACGGCGAGACATTCAGGAGAGAGGAGTCGTCGCCAATCGAGAAGTGGAGATCCGCCGAGGTGAGGGAAATGCGAAAGGAGAGCGGACAGACATCAAGATTGAGGCCATCGTGCCGAGCCGGCGTCCTGACGAGTACGATCGCATCACCGTCATCGTCGAGGTGAAGGGCTGCTGGAATCCGCGGGTGAAGAAGGACATGAAAGAGCAACTTTGCGACCGCTATCTTGCCGAGAACCCATGCCGGCATGGACTGTACCTTGTCGGGTGGTTCTCCTGCACGCAATGGGATCCGTCCGATGGGGGGAAGAAGCGGACGCCGAAGATGACGATCGAGCAAGCTCAGCGATTCTTTGGGGATCAGGCGACCAGCCTTTCCCAGAAGGATCTGCACATCCGCGCTCTTGTGCTTAACGCCGCCCTGCGGTGAGAGCTGCTTCGCATGATCAGTTCGCGTTGCCCGAGCAACTGTGGAAGCCGCCCTTCAGGCTTGTACGAGCTGATGCACATGAACGCCGCGAGGAAGTATATATTCGGGGTCTCTGTCACCTGGATTCGGACATCATGAAGGGCGGATGAGGGAGTGTGACCACGCCTGTTACCTACCTTCTGGCTTGTCATCACCGATGGGGGAGCATCGTCGCTTCATGTTCACGCTCCACCTGTCCCGTCTTGACTCATCCTGCGATTCCCCGTCGGGAATACGGGCATTCCTGGACATCTGCGGTACAAATTGGTCTGGTGCATTCATGCTCTGTGAGAGGTGTTTGTGGCTAACGGTAGACCTTGTATTAGCTCGGCCCACTCCCGGACCAGCGCCTCCAGGGAGTTCCAACTTTTTCGTACCATGTCCACCACCTCCATTTTGTCGAGTTCGAGCACGCAGGCGACGTTGATGGGAAGCGAAAAAGTCGGAGTTCCAAATCCCCCTTTCCTGCTGTAGACGAGCGGCTTCTGGAAGACGAGCCGCAACACCAACCGCCGCTGCTGCAGATCCCCGGTTTGCCACATCTGGAAGGGGTTCTTAATGAAATCGATGACTCGGTTGAGGGCGGTTTCAAAGTCGTATTCTCCGTTCTTTGGCTTCTCGACCGGCCCTCCAAGTCGAATTCGCTTCGCCTCCAGTTCCTCGATCTTCTCCTCGATCCGTTTGATCACCAGGGGACTGCTGCACCGATCGATTGCCGAGAGGTAGTCGTTCATCTCCTTCTGGATCGCGTCCAGTTTCTGTTGCCGCCCCCTGCGGATGGTCTCCACGTCGAGCATCCGCCCCTTCCACTGAGCCAGGAGTTCGTCCCTCACTCCCTTGAGAATCCCCTCCCGCGGCCGGAGTATCTTCAGCAGCTGCTCGAATTCCGCGTGCATCCGGTCCGCCCGGACGCTCTTGTGCCGGAACGGGCAGCCGAGGGTCGTGCAGCGATAGTAGCCGAACTGCTTGGTCTTTCCTCTGGTCCAGCTTGCCGTGTAGGGCTTGCTGCACTGATCGCACAGGACGAAGTTTCGCAGGGGGAATCCACTCTCGAGGTCTTTTCGATGTGGAACCCTCTCCTTCTCGCGTAGCCGCTCCTGGATACGCTCGTAATCGTCGGGGCTGATGAGGGATT
>JBBSDR010000021.1:0-15847 GCA_038240465.1 Gemmatales bacterium | reverse complement strand
TCCACACGCACGATTGCTCCGGCGGCCAGATTGCCGCGCTGCTGCTTGCGGCCGACGAGGATGTCGATATCGTCGATGCCGCGATGGCGCCGCTGTCGGGGCTGACGAGCCAGCCGTGCCTGAACACACTGGTCGAGATGATGCGCTTTCAGCCGCGCGAAACGGGCCTCGATCCGGTGGCCCTGCGCGAGACGGCCGATTACTGGGAGGGAGTGCGCAAGCTCTATCGGCCCTTCGAAACAGGACAGATCGCGCCGGCGGCGGACGTCTACGAAAACGAGATGCCCGGCGGACAATCGACGAACCTCTATCAGCAGGCGGCCTCGCTCGGGCTGGGCGACCGCTGGCGCGACGTCTGCAAGACTTACGCCGAGGTCAACCGGCTGTTCGGCGACATCGTCAAGGTGACGCCGACGTCAAAGGTCGTCGGCGACATGGCCCTGTTCATGGTGGGCAACAGTCTGACGCCCGAAGACGTCATGCACGGCGACCGCGAACTGTCGTTCCCCGAGTCGGTGGTCGAGTTCTTCGAGGGCAAGTTGGGCCAGCCGCCGGGCGGATTTCCCAGGGAGTTGCAACAGCGGGTGCTGCGCGGACGGAAGCCTTTGGAGGGCAGGCCGGGAGCGACGCTGCCGGCGGCCGACTTCGCCGGCACGCGCGGCGATCTGGAGAAGAAGCTGAAGCGGCCGGTCAGCGATCAGGAAGTAGTGACGCATTTGCTCTATCCGCGGGTCTTTCCCGAGCTGGCCGCTCATCAGGCGAAATACTCCGACACGAGTGTACTGCCGACGACGGCCTTCTTTTTCGGCATGGAGCCAGGCGAGGAGATAAGCGTTGACATCGAGAAGGGCAAGACGCTGATCCTGAAGTTCCTCGCGGTCGGCGACCCGCACAAGGACGGCTCGCGGACCGTATTCTTCGAGTTGAACGGCCAGCCTCGCGACGTGCAGGTGATGGATCGTTCGCTGACGGCAAAGGAGGAGGCAGCGCCGAAAGCCGAGCCGAACAACCCGCTTCACGTCGGTTCGCCGATGCCGGGATTGGTGGCGCGCGTGGCCGTGGCGGCGGGCGAGGAGGTCAAGGCGGGACAGAAGTTGTTCACCCTCGAAGCGATGAAGATGGAGACGACGATTTGCGCCGAGCGAAGTGGCAAGGTGGCGGAGGTGCTGGTGACGGCCGGCACGCAGGTGGAGGGAGGCGAGTTGTTGCTCCGCTACGAGGGATGATTTTCGGAGCCAGGCCGGTGGGAGTAAACGCACGGGAGGGTTCATGCTTCGACGAGTGGCCAGGTCTTCTCCGTCTCGGGCAGTTCGAGGGGGGAGATAAAAACCTCGTCCAGGTGACGAACCCGGAGGTGATGGAAGCGCACCTCAATCTCGAAGCCGTCCGCAAGCAACAAGGAATGGGTGAAGAATGCGCGCTCATCGTCCTGGTCGAACTCGTTATAGAGGACACATCCGAGTCCAGGGACTCGTTTGTCGAAACCCGGATGCTTCTTGAAAGTCACCCCGCCATGAGGCCCGGCCACGGAGAGGTAAGAAAGTTCCAGTACCTCACCGGCTTGAGAGGGGGTGTCTTCCAGATGGACAACAAGGGTAAATCGAGGTTCCTTGCTGCCAGACGAGAGGGAAAGCACTTTTGCATCATGCAAGGAAAAGCGAGACAGCAGCCGCCGGGCGCCCACGGGCAGCCGGGAGCGGATGGCCTTGAGACGTGTCCGGTAGGCTTCGATTCCCTGTTCCCATTCCTCTGCCGCTGTCTCGGCTGCGTCATCGTCAAGAGACCGGCAGCGGACCAGCAGTTCCGGTTTCAAGTATCTCATTTCTTGTGCTTCTTCCTTGCGTGCCGGGGAGGGGAGTCGAAGAAAGCATGAACGCCCTCAGGAGTATGGTCTGGAGGGTGGAAGTGCGGGAGGGCCATGCGGCCTTCGTGCGGCTGTTCCTCCTCGGCCCCGCCAAACGCTGCGCCCGTCAACTCTCGGGCCTTGTTTCGGTTGGCTCGTCTTCCCCCTTCGCAGACCACGATATCTTTACCCGATTTCAGCCGGGCAATCGCAGCGGCCTCGGAGAGGGGGGGCCTCTCCCCTTTCCACAGCCCCATCGGGTCCGGGTATCCGTTCCGCCTCGTAAATTGCGGGTGTAGTGATTTCTGCGACAGGCTTCACGGGTACTGCTCTCCCGTATTTCCGTTCGGCCTTCTGTATCATAGAGCGATACTTCGGTCAAGCAAGAGCCAGACGGCAGAGGGTGGGCCTTCTGTGACAGATTGATGTGTTCGCGATGAAGGTCGAGAACTTCGCTTGACGCGAGGGGGTCTCTTGCTGCATTCTGATAGCAGCGGATCTCTGTCCTCTTGTCGGAGAGCCTCTTGATGACCATCGCTACCGGCACCATGCAACAAGCAGCGGCCATCCCTCTTCGCGGAGGCCAGGTCTGCGTCGTCACCAGCCGCAACGGTAAACGCTGGGTCGTTCCCAAAGGCTGCCTCGAACCCGGCAAGACCGCCAGCGAGATCGCCCTTCAGGAAGCCTGGGAGGAAGCCGGTCTCGTCGGACTGCTTCAACCCGATCCCGTCGGCAGCTATCTCTACGAAAAGAACGGCATCACCTGTCACGTCCTCGTCTTTCTCCTGCACGTCACCGAAGTGCGCGATCAGTATCCCGAGATGGACTTCCGCGAACGCAATTGGGTCTCGCCCCTGGAAGCCTTCGCGCGCATTGAGGAACGCGGCCTGCGCGAGATCGTTCGCGCCGCCGTCGCCCCTCGCGGCGACTGAGCCGGCTACCAGAATTCCTCTTCGGCTTCCTCGCGCAGACGTTCTTCCTCGCGGTCGCCCTCCGTCTGCTGCTGCATGCTCGCGCCCCAGGTCAAGTAGTGCATCAGACCCACGAAAAACAGCGCGAACACGCCGGCCAGGACATAGAGGAAGAAGCCGCCGCTCACCAGGATCAGGAACAGGAGTAAGCCGCCCAGCGTTATCACGCCCAGCATCAACGGCAGCATCGATTCATGCGTCGAGCCGGCAGGACGTTCGGGTTCCATAAGAGCTTCTCCTGCGGGCGAGGGCCATTCCGTATTTGTAGCATGTCGCGATGAGAACAGCGCGCCTTGTTCTGGGGCCGCCGATGCATTATCCTCGTGGCATGAATCCTCGCAACCTCGCTGAACTCCATCGCGTCCAGGCCGAGCGCCTCGGTCCCCGGCCCGCCCTCCGCTTCAAACAGCACGGCCTGTATCACGACTACTTCTGGCACCAGTATCGCCGCGACGTCTGCGCCTGCGCCGCGGCCCTCATCGACCGCGGCATTCAGCCCGGCGATCGCGTTGGGCTGTTCGCCGAGAATCGTCGCGACTGGCTCGTCGCCGACATCGGCGTCCTCACGGCCGGCGCCGTCTGTGTCACGCCGCACGCGCCGCTGACACCACGGCAAGTTCAGTACGAGCTGGCCGACTCCGGCGTCTCCTGGCTCTTCGTCTCCAGCCGCGTCCAACTCGACAAGATCATCCAGGTGCGCGACGAACTGCCGACTCTGCGCGGCATCGTCACTTTCGATACGCTCGCCGGCAACGTGCCGCCGAACGTCTGCTCCTGGGAGGCGTTCCTGGCGCATGGCTGGGGCTGTCTTTCGAGGCAAGCGCAAGAGATCGCGAAGCGCGAAGCGGCGCTCGACAGCGACTCGCTGGCGACGATCATGTACACCTCGGGGACGACCGGCAAACCCAAGGGCGTGATGCTGACGCACGGCAACCTGCTCAGCAACGCCCTGGCCGTCATCGCCCTTGTGCCGCCCGAGCCGGACGACGTCCTCCTCAGTTGGCTGCCGTACAGCCACATCTACGCTCGCACGGTCGATCACTATCGCGCCATCGCCGCCGGGACGCTGCTCTGCCTCGGGGAATCCGTCGAGACGCTTGTCGTCAACCTCGCGGAGTGCGAGCCGACGCACATGAACGCCGTGCCACGCTTCTACGAAAAGGTGCTGGCCTACGCCTCGACGCCGAAGAAGTTGCGCGACCTGTTCGGACGACGTCTGCGCTTCCTGTCGTCGGGAGGCGCACCGCTGCCGCCGGGCATCGCGAAGGCCTATGACGACGCTGGACTGCTCGTGCTTCAGGGTTATGGCCTGACCGAATCGTCGCCGGTCATCTCCTTCAACTGTCCGTCGCAGTACAAGCTCGAGTCGGTCGGCCGGCCCCTGCCGGGAGTCGATGTCCGGATCGCCGCGGATGGCGAAGTGCTGGCGCGCGGCCCGAACATCATGAAGGGCTACTGGAACAATTCGCAGGCCACTGCCGAGTCGATCGAGGGTGCCTGGTTGCACACCGGCGACCTTGGCAGTCTCGATGCGGACGGCTATCTATCGATCACCGGCCGCAAGAAAGAGTTGATGGTCCTTTCCAACGGCAAAAAGGTCGTGCCGCCGCACCTAGAAGGATTGCTGTTGGCCGATCCGGTCTTCGATCAGGTGATGATCTGTGGCGAGGGCCGTAACTTCCTGACCGCCCTGGTCGTGCCGTCCTGGGACAAACTGCGTTCGGCGATGAGCATCCAGGGCGACGAGGAGACGCTGGCGCGCGATCCGGCTGTGTATCGCTTCCTGGAGGGGCGTATCGTGGCGGCGCTCAAGGAGGTGTGCAGTTGGGAGCAGGTGAAGAAGTTTGTGGTACTGCCCAGGGCGTTCAGTCTCGTGGACGAGGAGTTGACTGTCAGTCTGAAGATGCGCCGCAATGTCATCCTCGATCACCAGCGCGAGCGCATTGACGAGTTGTATCGTTAAGACCACTTGCCGCTTGCGGCTTGGCGGTGCCTTCCGCTAAGCCGCAAGCGGCAAGAACCCCACTGTGCCATCAACCATCATTTGACAGGACCGGGACCTGGAAACCAGATCTCTTCCTGGATCGCTTTCTGTTCCAGCACCCAGAACAATTCGCCAAGGCCGAACGAGGCGAGATTGGCGATGATGATGGCGATCAGGTCTTGATACATGGAGCGCGTGTTGACGAACTCGCGCTTGCCGAACGCCAGCCAGAACAGGGCGCACTCGGCGACTGGCGCGAACGTCTCCGCGACAAGAAGATACTGCCAGCGATAATCGTCAATGCGCATGTTGAGGACTTCGTTGAACAGCATCGGCAGCACGAGGACGACAATGGGGTAAGTGCAGGCCGTCAGCCAGATGCCGCAAAACAGGCGCACGCCCCACGAGTGCCGCGCCGACAACCCCACCAGTAAGATCGGCGTCTCGATCGCGATGGTGAACAGGTAGCCTCGCGGCATGAATGCCCAGAGTTCTTCGGGAGTCATGACCAATCCTCTTCTGTTTACGTTTCGCGCTGGAAGCGCGCGAAACGTAAACAGGACGGGTTCACTTTCCGGCCCACTGCTCGCAGTTCTCCAGTTCGGTTCGACGGCCGATGAACTGAGTCCAGTCGCTCCTCGCCAGGTCCGCATAGGCCAGCGCAAAGGCCAGCACACGCTGACAGAAGGCATCGACGTCGTTCAACTCCGCCAGGGGATTCACCACGCCCACCGCGCGCGACGCCGCGCGGGCGTGCGTCCGCGCCAGCAACGCAGCCTGCGCCCGGACCACGCTCTGCACGTCCGCATCGCTCTTGATCGCCTTCACATCGATTCGGGCGTCACGCGGCCCCAGTTCGCGCACCTGGAACGACAACTCGCCATCAATGGCGAACCCCAGCCGGGCATTGCTGGCCGCCTGCGAGGCGCGCTGCATGGTCATCACTTCCTCGGCGCGCTTGAGCAGAGAGGCCGCATCGGTCTCGCGCTGGCGATACAGATCGTATGCTGAGGGCCTCGACTCCTTGAACTCGATCAGCAGGTTCTGGCCCTCGCGCGTCCCCTTGCCGTTGATCAGCACCACATAGCGATAGCGGCCCATGCTGCCGATGCCCGACACCCGGCCACAGGCATCCTCCACCGCGTAGAAGTCGCTCGCGGCCTTCTCCGGCATCCGCTTGCGGTAATCCTCCAGTAGCCGCAGCGCCTGCGCTCGCTCTGCCTCGGGCAAGTTGAAGTAGTGAACCGAGCGAATCACTGTCCGATGGCCGTCCTTCAGAGTCGTCAACTTGTTGATGAAGGCCGGCCGCTTGTTGCTCGCCGCGTCCTTCAGCAGCGCGTGAACGGGAGGATACGGCGACGAGGTGCTTTCCGTCAGGTCGAGATCGAGATCGCGGCCCTTCTTCAGCAGCCGCACGACGCTCTGGGTGTACGTCTCGAGGAATGCCAGAACGATCGACACGGCAGTGGCGAGAGGAGCGTTGCGCTCCTGGGCCGCGAGCATCAGGCTGGCCGCCTGGCGAAAGACGTCGAAGTCGAATCGGCCGCGCGTCGTCTCGTCGAAATCGTTGATGTCGTAGTGGACGGCGTCATCGTCGGCCTTGTAACTGCCGAAGTTCTCCGAGTGGATGTCGCCGACGAGGTCCATCTCAATCTCGCTGCCGGGCCGGACGGCCGGCGAGGCGAAGACGTGTTCGAGCATGTCGCGCGCGAACAGGTGGAAAGTGCCGCGAAAGAACGTGAAGGGGTTGACGGCCATGCGTCCCACCTTGAGCCGCAGCAGTTCCGGATGGCGGCGGGCGAAGGGGCGATTGAACTCCTGGAACTCGGCTACGGGATCGCGCACGGTGAACCTCCTGGCAGAGAGAGTGGTCTCCTGGTATGTTATTCAACGCGCTCGCCGGTTCCCGCTCGCTTTTTTGAGGAGAGCGATGATTCATCGGCTGCTTCCGTGGACGCTGCTTCTCTTTCTGACTGCTCCCGCTCTCGCGGAAGACACGCTGGCGCGGATCAAGCGCGAGGGGGTGCTGCGCTGGGGAGCGGACCCTTCAGGCGGCGCTCCGTTTGTCTATTACGATAAGAGAAATCCCTCGCTGGTGATTGGCTTCGAGGTCGATCTCATCGCGAAACTCGCTCAGAAGATGGATGTCCGGGCCGAACTGGTCGTGGGACAGTGGGAAACCCTTATCGATAACCTGCGCTCCGGCCGCATCGACCTGGTCATGAATGGCATGGAGATCAACCGTGAACGGGCCGAGCGCGTCCTGTTCACCACTCCCTATTTCATCTACGAGCAGCAGATCACCGTTCGGGACAAGGACAGGGAACGCTATCAGACCCTGGACGATCTCAAGGGCAAGCCCATCGCGGTGCTTGGCGGTTCAGCGTCGGTGGACGTCCTGAAGAAGCACGGCTGGACCGATGATTTGATTCTCAAGTCCCCGGACTCGGATATCCCTTACACCGAAGTGTCTCTCAAGCGTGCCGAAGCGGCGATGGCGGAGTCGATCATCGCCGACCACTACACGCGCGATTTGGAGGGACTGTACAACGTACCACGCAAGGTGGATTTCGGCTTCTATGCCGGCGCGGTGCGGCCCGAGGACGTGACGCTGGTCGAGGAACTGAACCGACACATCGAGACAATGAAACGCAGCGGCGAACTGGGGACGATCTACCAGAGACAGGGCATCTGGTTGCCGTTGCAGGAACGTCTCGGCATCGCGCCGGGGGAGGAAGGGGAACGCGCGACAGCCGACGAGGTAAACATCTGGCTGCTGCTGATCCGGGCATCGGGCATGACGCTGCTCTTGACGGTGCTGGCGATGCCGTTGGCGCTGGTGATCGGCCTAGGGCTGGCCCTGATGGGGCGGTCGAGCAATCCATTATTGAAGTGGCCGGCGCGGGCCTATATCCAGGTCATTCGCGGCACACCGCTGATGGTACAAATCTTCCTGATCTACTACAGCCTGCCGCAACTGGCGAGCCTCGTCGGACTGGGCGGCTTGCTCACTTTGAACAACTTTGTCGTCGGCGTTCTCTGCCTGGCGGCCAACTATGCCGCTTACGAGGCCGAGATTCATCGAGCCGGCATGGATGCCGTGCCGAAGGGCCAGCGCGAGGCCGCCCTGTCGCTGGGCATGAGTGAACGGCAGGCGTTTATCTCGGTCGTCCTGCCGCAATCGTTCCGTATCATTCTGCCGCCGGTGCTGAACGACTTGATCTCCATGCTCAAGGATAGTTGCATCGTCTACGTCATCGGCGTGCAGGAATTGCTGACGGTGGCGCTGGGCATCGGCAAGGCGCAGTTCAGCGTGCCGAAGATGCTGCTGGCCGCCGCGGTCCTGTATCTGATCCTGTCGCTCGTTGCCGACTGGCTCGGCCGCCGTCTTGAGTTCCGTCTGCGTCAGCGCGGCTTCCGCGTGACGGGTACACAGCCCGCGCATCATTGAGGTGATATCGCCGGGAGACCGTCATGAACGCGGACGAGACCATCCTTGAAGTGCAGGGACTCAAGAAGTGCTACGGCACTCGGGAAGTCCTGCGCGGCGTCGATCTGAAGGTGACGCGCGCCGACGTCTTCGCCATCATCGGCCCCAACGGCTGTGGCAAATCGACGCTGCTGCGCTGCCTCAACCTGCTCGAACCGTACCAGGAAGGCCGGGTGCTGCTGCGCGGCGAGGTGGCCAGCGTCGGCCGTCCGGACAACCAGCGCCCGCGCCGTGACGACCAGCGCCAGGCGCAAGTGCTGCGGCAGAAGGTCGGCATGGTCTTTCAGCAGTTCAACCTCTTCCCGCACCTGAGCGTCATTCAGAACGTGATGATTGGCCCGCGAAAAGTGCTGCACAGTACGATCGAAGAAGCGCAGGCCATCGCCGAGAAGATGCTCAACAAGGTGGGCCTGGGGGAGAAGGCGTTCGACGATCCGGCATCGCTATCGGGCGGCCAGCAGCAGCGCGTCGCCATTGCCCGCACGCTGGCGATGAGTCCCGATATCGTCCTGTTCGATGAGGTAACGTCAGCTCTCGATCCGGAGCGGGCCAGAGAGGTGTTCGACTCGATTGATCGGCTGGCGGACGAAGACGGCATGACGATGGTACTGGTCACGCACGACATGGACTTCGCTTACGGCAAGATTCCCGATCAGGTGATCTACCTCGAACAAGGACGGATCGTCGCCAAGGGAACGCCGGATGAAATGAGGGCCTCGCCCCTCGTCCCCGACATCTTCAAGGACTGACCGTTGGCGCTCAGTGGCCTTCGCGCTCGATCTTTTCAACGACAGCGCGCAGGGCGGACTGGGGATCTGTCGCCGCGGTTTCCTGGGTGTCGTAGGTATGCTTGTAACTCGGATTTTCGCGTTCCGGAATGGAGCAGGTGCAGCGCCACTGACCTGTCTCGCGCGACATCTCCAGCCGGAACCCCTTGACGCCGCGCCCTTCGAGGAAGTGCATCATCTGATCGATGGAACCCGTCGCGGCACTGCTGCCACTCGCCGGGGCGAGCGGACCGACGGCGGGGACCGGAGTCAGCGATCGCTCGGGTCCACTGTCGTGACTCGCCACGGGGTGGCTCAGGGTGACGCCGGTGGGAGACTGGCCGCGCCAGGCCGCCGCGGGATCGCTTCCCGAGGGGATGCGCATCTCGCGATCGCTTTCGAGCGTCGGCACGGCGCCGGTAGCAAGAGCAGCCGGACTCGTGGCGGCACTTGGGGCTGTCAGGGCCGGCACTGGCTGCAACGGCCCCTTCGCCGTGGGGGTGACTTCCTTGGGGATGGGAGGGGCGTTCAGGCCGACGAGGGGGTCCTGTCCTGTCTTGGGCGCGGCGCTTCCGCCGCAGCCGGACAGCAGCGGCGCCAGCAGGCAGAGCATGCCGACGATTCTTCCGCCGCTCATCCTTGCTCTCCTTCTTGATTCGCCTGTTTTGCCAGATAGATTGTCACTTCGATTCACCGGGCCAATCCCGCCAAGCCGCACATAGCAAAGGCACTGCCTCATACCGAAGACAGGACACTCCTTCAATGCCAGCTTTTCGCATCGCCGTCATCGGGGGCGACGGGATCGGTCCCGAAGTGATCGATCAGGCCATCCAGGTAATCGACGCGGCCCTGGGCGTCGAGAGCGGCGCGTCCCTCGACTGGAACCGCCTGCCCTGGAGCAGCAACTATTACAAGCAGACCGGCGCCATGATGCCGGCCGACGGTTGGGAAGTCCTGCGCGAACACGACGCCGTCTTTCTCGGCGCCATCGGCTCGCCGGACGTCCCCGACCACATCACGCTGCACGGCCTGCTGCTGCCGATGCGACGCCGCTTCGATCAGTACGTCAACCTGCGTCCGGCCTATCTCTACGAGGGCGTCCCCTGTCCCTTGCGCGACAAGGCGCCCGGCTCGATTGACATGATGGTCTATCGGGAGAACACCGAGGGCGAATACGCTCCGATCGGTGGCCGGCTCTATCAGGGGACGCCGAACGAGGTTGCCATCCAGACGAACACCTTCACCCGCCGCGGCTGCGAGCGCATCATGCGTGCGGCTTTCGAGGGAGCACGGCGACGGCCGCGGAAGAAGGTGACGTCGATCACCAAGTCGAACGCCCAGCAATTCGGCATGGTGTTGTGGGACGAGGTCTTCCGCGACGTGGCGCAGGAGTATGCCGACGTGCAATCGTCGTCGCTGCTGGTCGATGCGGCGGCGATGGACTTTGTCCGCAAGCCGCAGGAGTTCGACGTCGTCGTGGCCAGCAACCTGTTCGGCGACATCCTGACGGACCTGGGCGGCGCCATCACCGGCAGCATCGGCCTGGCGGCGAGCGCCAACATCAATCCGGAGCGCGCCTACCCGAGCATGTTCGAGCCGGTGCATGGGACGGCCCCCGACATCGCCGGCAAGGGCATCGCCAACCCGCTCGCGGCGATTCTGTCGGGCGGCATGATGCTCGACTTCCTCGGCCTGGAAAAGGCGGGCAACGCGATTCGCCGAGCTGTGGCGGCGATGCTGAAGGCAGGCAAGGTGCGTCCGCCGGACCTCGGCGGCAAAGCAGGGACGGTCGAGGTGACTCGTGCCGTCCTCGCGGCTCTCTGAGCGGCAACGTCCGTGTGGTGTTTTTTGGGGCAAATGAAGGTGTATTGTCTTTTCGCGGATCGCAGCGAGTGCGCAATGAGCTATGATGCACATCGGCGCAGTTTTCGTTTCATTCCATCACCGCCACACCTCCCGGTCGCCCAAAATGCGTCCGTGGTGCGCGCCGACCGGCTTTCTTCGGTGACAGTGGTTGTGTAGGGTGTTCGATGGGGGTCATGTCCCGATTTGTTCGAGGAGGACTGCAGAAGCGGCGAGAGCATGCAGCGAGGACGAGGGTCTGAGCGGTCGGATCAGGATATTCCGGGAGCGCATCAGCACCCTTGATCTGGAGCGAGTGTTCGAGGGCAGAGCGGATGAAGACGAGTACCCGATCGAAGGAACGGTGGAAAACGTACAGTTTTCCGACGACCCGAGTGATGAAGAAGACGATGACTGAGGACACCCGACGACAATCCTGGTTGAGAGCGATTGCGGAAGCCGCGAAAGCGCAGGGCTTCACTCTGCCATCCTTCACCGGGCATGGAATGGGGAGCGCCCGTTCCCTGAGCATCGAGGGCGGACGGTTCGTCACTTTCAAACGCCGCCTTGTCCCTGCGGCTCAGGCAGAGGTCGATGGGATTGAATGGACACTCTGGTCTGAGCAGGATGGTCTGCCTGTGCCAGTGGCCGCGTTCCGTGAGCCGTTAGATCCGCAGCCGGAGAACGTCACGACTGCCCTATCGCTCCTCAAGGGCTGGCTGGTTGATCGATGGACACCGGCTGAGGCGCTCGCCGCTGTCAAGATGCATCCACGGGTTCAGCCTGTTGAGGGACTGTTTGCCCCGAGCGGCGAGAAGAAGGAGTACTGGTTATCGGAGGACCGGGTCTTCGGGATCGTGGTCAACAAGGACGAGTGGGGGCTGTACTGCCGGGGTAGGTGGCTGTCCTCTTGGCGGGCGCGGGATAACGGGGCTGCCGGCGACCATCTGGACCTTGCAAGTCTGGACCGCCTTTGTCAGTGGGTAGCCAGTCATTGGGCAGTCGTTGCCTACGGCAGCGACTATCGGCCTTCGCTGCTTCGGGGCTATCCGGTCGCGGCGAGCAGGGCCTACGAAAATGCGGAACTGGCCCACGCGACCGAAAACGACAGCGCGATTCCGGCCTGGTGGTCGAGACACGCCATTCGGGGCGCCGACGCCGAACTCCCGAACGTCTTCTTTGAGCGTCAGGCAGACGACATTGTCGTCTCGTGGGATGCCTCCCCTACGTCAACGCGGTTCTACCAGGTTCAGGCAGGGGAGGAGACGTTCACAGTCGCCGTCGCGGTCTCTGCCCTGCGCGCTCTGGTGGTGGATCGCCTGAAATCAGCGCGGCTCGGCTCGGCTGAACCCGAGGAGGTAGTCGCTGTTCTGGCGAGCGATCCTGCGGCTGGCTACGCCGCGGGCAAGCGTTACAACCCGTCGATCACGACGGTCTGGCTCGAGCGTCACGGTTTCTCGGCTGAGGACGCACAGGAACTCGCGACAACAGGGACCTCCCGCCATCCGCTGGTTGGCCTGCTCAGGAGTGGGCAAGGGAGTTCGATTGCTCCGGCGGAGTATGACGACCTGCTGGCGCTATTGAAGACTGGCAATGCTCACAGTTTCGCCAAGTTGCGTGAGGTTGCGAGAGGCTTGAGTCCCGCCATTGATGCCCGGGAACCCTGGGAGTCGGGATACCAGTTGGCAAGGCTGGTACGACAAAGGTTGGGGTTGGCCCCGTTGGCGTACCTGGACATCGAAGGTATCGTTTGTCAAATGGGCATTGAGATTCAGGATGCCACATTGAGCGATGCCGCTATTCTCGGCGTTTGCGTGGGTACTCCCGGATACTCCCCTCTGTTCGTCCTCAATCGCTCGTGTCCGGATGTGACGGGGATGAGTGGCCGCAGAGTCACGCTCGCACACGAATTGTGCCACCTCCTGTTTGATCGTGCCAGGTTGCGCAACCTGGCACGATTTGAAGGCGGTGGGGCGGACAGCGACCGGCTGATTGAAATGCGATCTAATGCGTTTGCGGTCGAGTTCCTCGTGCCGATGGTCACCCTGGTCGGGGAGAGTGGTGTAATCGTTGACGATGCTCGACTTGCAGAGATCGCGGTGCAGCAGCAGGTAAGCTTGCACGCCCTTCAATGGCACGCGAAGAACTTGCGCAATCGGCTGTCAGGGCAGTGACGACCGGATGGGAAGCAACTTCCCGCTCGACTCAGCCAGCTTCCGTCCAAGCGCAATAGCCAATGCGGCGGCGATGGACTTCGTCCGTAAGCCGCAGGAGTTCGACTTCGTGGCGAGCAGCCTGTTCGGCGACATCCTGACGGACCTGGGCGGGGCGATCACCGGCAGCATCGGCCTGGCGGCGAGCGCCAACATCAATCCGGAGCGCGCCTATCCGAGCATGTTCGAGCCAGTGCATGGGACGGCTCCCGACATCGCCGGCAAGGGCATCGCCAACCCGCTCGCGGCGATTCTGTCGGGCGGCATGATGCTCGACTTCCTCGGCCTGGAGAAGGCGGGCGGCGCGATTCGTCGAGCCGTGGCTGCGATGCTGAAGGCAGGCAAGGTGCGTCCGCCCGACCTCGGCGGCAAAGCAGGGACGGTCGAGGTAACCCGCGCTGTCCTCGCGGCCGTCTGAGCGGCGAGCGTCCGGCTGGTGTTTTTCAGAAAGCGGTTCGTGGATCGCCTATTGAGGATGTAACTCTGCCTGCCATCTGACACCCGATGGCCGTCCCATTGCCTTTGGTTCCACCGACACGGGCCGGTTTATCGCTGTCGTATTCGAGGTGATGAACTTGGCCGATCCGCTCATTATTCGCCCGATCACCGCCTACGAGGTTCCCGAGCCGCCGGAGTAAAGCCATGAAACCAGCGACGAAACCCGAACGCACCGCCGAACAGCGGGCCGAGGAAGAAGCTATCCGCCGCGAACACGCGGCGAACCCGATGCATCAACGGCCGGCCAGTGCGATCCATCGGCAGGGCTTCACTGCGCTCTTGAATTTGCTGGCTCGGCTCAAAGCCCTGCGGGAAAGCCTGGGACTGACGCTTGCCGAGGTAGCCGAGCGGATGGGAATCGACGCGCCGGCCCTGTGCCGATTGGAAACGGGGAAGATGCTAACCCGAGTTCAACACTTTGGGGGTAAGATTCGTTGATAATTAAGGACTTACGTCGGTTTTCTACACTACAGGGGCAGTTGTTCTACACTACAAAAAAATGCAGTAAACCCCTATTGTAGCTGCTGATACGTCAAAAGTCACCTGAGCAGCTGTTGAACTTGGGCTAAATCCCACGCTCGCGACCCTCTGCAAGTGGGCGGAAGCACTCGGACAGAAACTTGACTTTGATTTGTCGGCCGTATGATCGGCGGTATGGACAAAAGACGGACAAACGGTGTCGCGAGCCGTTTCACTCTTCCTGGGACGGCCCCCGAAATCGATGGCAAGGGACTTGCCAGGCCGCTCCGGCAATCTTTTCCCTCACGAGGTGTACTCCATGAATATGCTCGCCGCGAACTTCACCTGCTTTCTGTCGATCGCACTCTCGCAGGCGGCCGACAAACCTGACGACAAGGCAGCACGTCTTGAAAAGGCGCGTGCCGATCTCAAGAGTACCGAAGTCGAGTTGCGCCGCAAGACGCTCGGCTCGCTCAACCACTCGGACCTATCCGACAGCCTCATCAAAGAGATGTTGGCGCTGCTCAAGGACAGTGATGGCGAGGTCCGTTCCATGGCTGCGACCGCCGTCGGCACGCATGGCGCAGCAGCCCTACCTGGCCTCCATGCTTTGATCGCTCAGTTAAAAGGGGACACCCACAAGGAAGCGCGTGAGACGGCGGCCCGGGCGCTCGGCCGCATCGGCAAGGAGGTGAAAGCCAACCGTGAGGCTGTGGAGCCTTTGCGACAGGCTGCGGGCAAGGACGCCGACCCAGTGACTCGGGTGGTTGCTATTGGCGCCCTGGCGATGATGGAGACCGACGTTCCCGGACAGATCACCGCTTTGCGAAAATATCTGCATCATGACGAACCGCTGGTGCGGATGAAGGCCTGTCACGCGCTGGGCATGCTGGGCACCGTCGCGAAGGCCGCGGCCCCAGAGATCATTCTGGTTCTGGAGAAGGAGACAGACCCCCATCGGCGTGGATACATCGCCCGCTCCCTGGGTAGCACCGGGGACCCGGATTCGTTGCCAGCGCTGTACAAGGCAATCAAGAAGGAGACGAACGGGGAAGCCCGGGGTGAGATGCGCGGGGCCATCGGCAGGCTGGGAGGCAAGCCGCCGGAATAGAGAGGAGAAAGGGGTCAGGAACCGATCGCGCTGACAGAAAGAAGGATCGCCCCTGGAAAGGCGTCGAGTTCCGGCGAGCAACCGCGATCTCGCTGGCACCTTCTGCCTTCCCCTTGCCGATTCATCCTGCCAGGATCGGCCCTTATCCGGAGCCATGTCGTGCAGCTGCAGAAGTTCGGAAAAAGGAGATGTTCACAATCCCTGATGAGGATTGTCCCTTTTTGTCCCCGAGAAGGTATCACACATCCTCTCCCCGCCTGTTGGGAAGCGGATGCAAATCAGATGCGCACCCGTTCTGAAGAAGCTCCAGAACATCGACGCCGTTCTTCTCGACTCTTACCTCCCCGTCGCCGGGCCAGATGGAAAGAATAGGCTCCCCCTTGTCGGAGTTGCTGAGCTTCACGGTGACAGGGACTGTTGTGAACACGTCAAGGACGGACACTTCCTCTCCCTTGCCGAGGGAAAAGAAAGCCCCTTCAGGTTCGATGTTTAGAATCAACGAGCTGGACAGATCGTTATGGATAACAAACTGGTTCTGGTGAGTCATCAGCAGCCCCTTAGTCGAACAGTTTGGCGATCTCCCCAAGCTGAGCGGCTCGCCCAGCCGCGCTCGGTTTGGTCGGTGTGATCCGGGCGATGTCCTCGTATTACCCCGGCATGAAAGTGAAT
>JBBSDR010000020.1:0-16113 GCA_038240465.1 Gemmatales bacterium | reverse complement strand
CTCTGCGCGACGTGCAGTTCGAGAGTAGCTTGAGCGTCAGGAGCCGCCCCGCGCTCGCCGATCATCGTGTCTACGATACCGTCGTCGTGCCGGCCTCCTGGCACGTCGCGCTGCTGCTGACCGCTGCTGTTGAGACAGGTGAGGGGGGTGTCCGCCACCTGGACGATCTCGCGTTTCCCGAGGCCATTGTCCTGCCCGACAACGAGAGCCGGACGATTCAGTTGATCCAGGCGCCGGCCGGCGAGCGGAAGAACGCTCAGGTCCTCAGTCTCCGGCCGGGCGAGGGGCAGGAGTGGACCGTTCACGCGACTGGCTCGATGAGTGCCGCAACCACTCCACCGGCGGTACGGTCTCTCGACTCGATTCGTCAGCGCTGTCCCGACGAGCGCAACGTCGAGGCGTTCTATCAGATGATCTGGGGTGGCGGCATTCAGCTCGACGAGCGCTTTCGCTGGGTCGCGCATCTCCAGACGGGAGAGAGCGAGGCGTGTTGCCGAATGCGTCCGCCGCAGTCCGGGGATGACGAAAGCTACGCTCTGCCTCCCGGATTGATCGACTCCTGCTTCCAGCTTGTCGCCGCCACGATTCCGGACGCCGGCGCGGACGCGACGGCTTATGTGCCGTTCGGCATCGATCGCGTCATCTTCACGGGTCCCCCGCGAGGAACACTCTGGGCGCATGCCGTGCTGCGGCCGTCCGGTGAGAGCGGCCAGGAATTGCACACGGCCGATATCGTCCTGTTCGAGGAAAACGGGAAGATCATCGCAGCATTCGAGGGATTGCATCTCAAGCGCGCCCGGCGTGAAGCCCTTCTCCGAAGCGGACAGGAACTGGGGACGGGCCTCTACGAGATCGTCTGGCGGCTTCTCCCGGCTGTCGAGGAGAACGAACTGTCCGGCGGCCCCTGGCTGATCGTGGGCGAGGGCGATTTCGCGTCATCTCTTGCCAATGTGCTGCGGCAAAGGAACGAGGGCGTTCAACATGTCCCAGCGCTGGGGACCATCCCTGAAGGAATTCGCAGCGTCGTCTTCCTGAGCGGGCTGGCTGAAACGGATCCGGGGCAGAGTCTGCCCCTCTGCGGCCAGGCGCTGGCGCTGATCCAGGCTGTTCTGCGCTCCGGAATGAGTCCCTTGCCGCGTCTGGTCCTGGTCACGCGGGGGGCGCAGTTTGTGGGACAGCAATCCCTCATCCATCCCGCCCAGGCTCCCCTCTGGGGACTGGGGCGGACTCTGCGACTGGAGCATCCTGAGTTGCACTGTCTCTGCCTCGACCTCGATCCGGATGGTGAGCCGTCAGCCGAAAATCTTCTGCGTGTGCTGGCATCGGCCGGACGAGAGGACCAGGTCGTCCTGCGCGGCGAGGAGCGGCTTGCGGCCCGGCTGGTGGCGAAATCGAAGTCGAAGGAAGAGTCTCTCTCGGTTCGCGCTGAGGGTTGCTATCTGATTACCGGCGGACTCACGGGCCTGGGATTGCTCGCTGCTCGCTGGCTCGTCGAGCAAGGAGCGCGGCTCCTTGTCCTCGCTGGACGGCGGACACCATCGACCGAGTCGGCCCAGGCGATTCGCGAACTGGAGGAGGCAGGCGCATCCGTCCTCGTCGTTCAGGCTGACGTCGCCGATGCGGAACAGGTGGCACGACTGCTCCGTGAGACGGCGAACGTGCTGGTTCCTCTGCGCGGCGTCATCCACGCGGCGGGCGTCCTCGATAATGCCGTGCTGCTGGAACAGGACGAGCAGAAACTGGCGCGAGTGCTGGCGCCCAAGGTCGCGGGGGCCTGGAACATACACACTGCGACACGCGAGTTGCCTCTCGATTTCTTCGTGCTGTTCTCGTCCGTCGCCGCGGTACTGGGATCGCCGGGGCAGGCCAACTATGCGGCCGCCAACGCCTTCCTTGATGCCCTCGCTCATCAGCGCCGCCTGGAGGGCCTGAGCGCACTGAGCGTCAATTGGGGTCCGTGGGCCGAGATCGGCATGGCGGCGCGGGTGGACGAACGTCAGAAAGAGCGCTGGGAGACGCAAGGCGTCGAGGGCATCCCGCCCGCCGAGGGAATGGCCATCCTGGGCCGGCTCCTCGTCGATCCATCCACGCAGGCGACCGTCCTGCGAGTGCGCTGGAATCGCTTTCTCGCCCAGTTCCCCGCCGGTGCCGTCCCTCCCATTCTCGCGGAAATGCAGGCCCAGCGAGGCAGTTCCCCCTCCGTTGTCAGCGATCTGCTCCAACGACTGGAGCAAACGCCAGCCGGCGAACGAGCGAACTTGCTCCTCCGGCATGTCGCGGAGCAGGCGACGCGCGTCCTTCGTCTGGGAGCAGGACGCGCACTCGATCCGCGCCAGCCGCTCAACGAGATGGGCATGGATTCGCTCATGGCGGTCGAGCTTCGCAATCGTCTCGGATCCGCGCTGGGGCGAACTCTCTCCGCGACGCTGCTCTTCAACTATCCGACCATCGAGAAGCTCGCTCGCTACCTGGCCGGAGAGTTGGCCGTCTCCAGCAAGCCCACGGCAGCCGCTTCCACTCCCATCGCCCTGAACGAGCCGATTGCCATCATCGGCATCGGCTGCCGGTTGCCCGGCGCGGGCAATCCGGACGAATACTGGCAGATGCTGCGCGACGGCGTCGATGCCGTCAAGGAAGTACCGGCCGATCGCTGGGACGTCGATGCCTTTTACGATGCCGATCCCGAAGCGCCGGGCAAGATGTACACGCGCCGCGGCGGCTTCCTCGGTAGGGTTGATGGCTTCGACGCGGCCTTTTTTGGCATCGCGCCGCGCGAAGCCGTCAACATGGATCCGCAACAACGGCTGCTGCTCGAAGTCGCCTGGGAAGCCCTCGAAGACGCCGCACTCGCGCCCGAGCGGCTGGCCTCGACACTGACGGCCGTCTATGTCGGCATCAGCACCAGCGACTACTCGCAGTTGATGCTCAAGAACAGCGGTCTCGACGGCATCAACGCCTACACCGGCACCGGCAGCGCCTTCAGCGTCGCGGCGGGACGCATCTCCTATGTCCTCGGGCTGCAAGGGCCGAACTTCCCGGTCGATACCGCTTGCTCCTCGTCCTTGCTCGCGGTCCATCTCGCTTGCCAAAGCCTGCGGACAGGCGAGAGCAGCCTGGCCCTCGCCTGTGGCGTCAACCTGATCCTGACGCCGGAAGGGTCGATCTACTTCTGCAAACTGCGGGCGACCTCGCCCGATGGCCAATGCAAGACGTTCGACGCCTCCGCCAATGGCTACGTTCGCGGTGAGGGCTGTGGCGTCGTCGTGCTGAAGCGTCTCTCCGATGCCCTGCGCGACGGCGACCGCATTCAAGCGGTGATTCGCGGCTCGGCCGTCAATCACGATGGCCGCAGCAATGGACTCACCGCGCCCAACGGCGCTGCTCAGGAAGCGGTCATCCGGCAAGCTCTTCTCAATGGCGGTGTCCAGCCTGAAGAAGTCAGTTACATCGAGGCGCACGGCACCGGCACTCCGCTGGGCGATCCCATCGAGTTGCAGGCCCTGGCGTCAGTCCTCGGCCGGCGGCGCGAGCCGCTGCTGGTCGGCTCGGTGAAGACGAACATTGGCCACCTCGAAGCGGGAGCGGGAGTTGCCAGCCTTATCAAGGTCGTTCTCGCCCTGCGAGAAAGCGAAATCCCGCCCCATCTGCACTTCCGAAATCCGAACCCTCTCTTCCCCTGGGCCGAGGTCCCGGTGCGCATCGTGACGGAGCGAATGGCGTGGCCGGCGGGCGAGCGCAAGCGTCTTGCGGGGGTCAGTTCATTCGGCTTCAGCGGGACCAACGTGCATGTCATCGTCGAGGAAGCCCCTGCCTCCCCGACGCTAAATAGCGATACGCCGGCTCTGCAGCTAGTGCCGCTCTCGGCTCACAGTGCGGCAGCCCTGCGGCAACTGGCCGGACTGTGGGGGGCGCATCTGAAGGCCAACCCTTCGCTCTCTCTGGCGGATGTCGCGTTCACCGCGCGTGCGGGACGGGCCGTGTTCGCGCACCGTCTGGCCATCGTCGCTGCCTCGAACCAGGAGGCCCAGGACAAGTTGTTGAGCTTTGCCGAAGGCCGACCCGTCGAGGGACTGTGGAACGGCGAGGCAGCCATCAACGCGCTGAGTAGTTCGTTCTCTCCCGTGCCTGTGCCGGACGATGCCCTGCAACAGCGAGCGTATCTCGAAGACCTGGCCCGGCGTTTCGTTCAGGGCGAATTGCACGACTGGCAACTTCTGGAGGAGACACTGCCGCGCGGATGCAAGATCGCGCTGCCGACGTATCCTTTCGAGCGGCAGCGATTCTGGATCGAGCTGAAGGAGCAAGAAGGGTATGAGCCTTGGCGCGACTGGCTCTACGAGCTGGCGTGGGAGCCGGCCGCGCTGAGTGACTCCCCGCGCGCCCCCATAAGGCGAGCGGCAGGTTCAAACATACCCCGTGGGACAGGCGTCTCGCCTGTCCGGACAGGCGAGACGCCTGTCCCACCGGGTAGTTCACCTCTTGCCGGTCGCCTAACAGGACGCTGGCTGCTCTTCCGCGATACGGAAGGCTGTGGTGCGGCCCTGGCCCGGTCGCTGGAGGAACGCGGCACGCAATGTCTGCAAGTGACCCCCGGCACCGATTGGCAGCGTGCGGACGAACGACACTGGCAGATCGATCCCGCGAACGTCGATCATTTCCGGCGTCTACTTACTGAGGTTCGAGCAGCAGGACCTCTCGCGGGAGTCGTCTTTCTCTGGGGACTCAACGACGGCATCGACCTCGAAAGCAGTCAGCGGCTGGGCTGCGGTGCGGTCCTGCATCTGGTGCAAGGGTTGCTGGGAAGCGGCGGGCCGGCCCGGCTCTGGCTGGTCTCGCGCAACACCCAGGCGACGCACCACACCTTTGCCGCCCTGCCGTTTCAGTCGCCGCTCTGGGGGCTCGGGCGCGTGCTGGCGCTGGAGCATCCTGAGTTGCACTGTGTCCGTATCGATCTGGACAACGCGGGCGTCCTCGATCAGGTTGAGTCACTCGTGGCGGAATTGACCGCGACGGACGGCGAGGACCAGGTCGCCTATCGTGGCCGGCAGCGTCTCGTCGCTCGACTGGTTCGCAGCGAACGAAAGCTGCCGAATGATGCGATCGCCTGCGAGGAGGAAGGTTGCTACCTGATCGCCGGCGGAACAGGGGCGCTCGGCCTGCAAGTCGCCCGCTGGTTGGTTGGCCGTGGCGCACGGCACATCGCCTTGCTGAGCCGGCGCGGGGGCGGGACTCTGGAGGCTCTGCCCGCGACGGTTCGCGTTCTCCAGGGAGACGTCGCCTCTGCTGACGACGTTCGCCGTGTCTTGCAGGAAATCGAACGCGACATGCCGCCGTTGCGAGGCGTCATCCATGCGGCGGGAGTCCTCGATGATGGCGTGCTGCTGCAACAGGACTGGCCGCGCTTCGAGCGCGTCCTCGCTCCGAAGGTCGCTGGGGCCTGGAACCTGCACGAGCAGACGCGCGACAGGCAGCTCGACTTCTTCGTGCTGTTCTCGTCGGCCGCCTCGCTGCTGGGGTCGCCGGGGCAGGGCAACTACGCGGTGGCCAACGCATTTCTCGATGCCCTGGCCCATCATCGCCGCGCGCTTGGCCTGGCTGCGCTGAGCGTCAACTGGAGTCCGTGGGCCGGCGCGGGGATGGCCGCTCATGTCAGCGAAAAGGATCAACGGCGCATCGAGTCGCAAGGATTGCGGCGCATCGATCCTGTTCGCGGTCTGGAAGTGTTGGGCCGGCTCATGGCGAGTGATGCCGTCCAGGTCGGTGTGCTGCCGGTTGACTGGAACGTCTTCTTCCGCTCCTTCACTCCCGGCAGTGTGCCGCCTGTTTTCCGCGCCCTGGCGAAGGGACGAACTCACCCGGCGGAACCCGAGTCCGCGGAACTCGCGCAGCAGCTTCAGGAGACGCCGGCTCCCGAACGACTTGGCCGTCTGCGCAATTATGTCGCCGCCCAGGTACAGCGCGTGATGGGGCAGAGCGGGCCGCGCGACGTTCCCGCCGAACGGCCATTGATGGAACTGGGCATGGACTCGCTCATGGCGGTCGAGCTTCGCAACGTCCTTGGACGAGCCGTCCAGGCGGAGTTGCCGGCGACGTTGCTGTTCGATCACCCCACCGTCAGCGCCCTGGCGACCCATCTCGCCGGCACGGCCTTCGCCACGCTTTTTCCGTCGAGCGAGCCGGAGCAGCGCGACGACAAGGGACGGACGCAGCTTCTCGACGAGGTGGAGCAGCTTTCGCAAGACGATATGGAATCCCTGATCGCGGCAGAATTCAGCCGATTGAAAAAGCCCTGATAGCACCATGACGAACCCCAACGATCGCATCGAACTACTGTCGCCCTTGCAGAAGGCCGTTCTCGCCATGAAGGAGCTGCGCGCCCAACTCGACGCGGCCGAGGAGGCGCGCACGGAGCCGATCGCCATCGTCGGACTCGGCTGCCGCTTCCCCGGCGGCGCCGATAGCCCCGACAACCTCTGGCAGTTGCTGCACGAGGGGACCGACGCGATTGGCGACGTCCCGGCTTCGCGCTGGGACGTTGCCTCGTGGTACGATCCCGAGGCGGGACGGCCCGGCAAGATGATCGCGCGCCGGGGCGGGTTCCTCGCCGATATCGATCGCTTTGACGCCCTGTTTTTCGGCATCGCGCCGCGCGAAGCGCTGACGATGGACCCGCAGCAGCGTTTGCTGGTGGAGGTCTGCTGGGAGTCGCTCGAAGACGCGGCCATCGCCCCGGATGGACTCACGGGCCAGCCCATCGGCGTCTTTGTCGGCGTCGCGCCGAATGAGTACGCCCGTCATGTCGTGCATCCGGAGCAAATCGATGCGCACGTCCTGACCGGCAATGCAGTGAGCGTGGCGGCGGGACGCATTGCCTACCTGCTCGGCCTGCATGGCCCGGCCATCACCATCGACACGGCCTGTTCGTCCTCGCTGGTAGCCGTGCATCTGGCTTGCCAGAGTTTGCGAAACGGCGAGTGCCGAATGGCGCTGGCCGGCGGGGTCAATGTGCTGCTCGCTCCCGAATCGATGGTGGCCCTGTCAGAGATGCGCGCCCTCTCGCCGGATGGGACGTGCAAGACGTTCGATGCCGCAGCCAACGGTTATGTCCGCGGCGAGGGCTGCGGTATTGTCGTTCTCAAGCGCCTGTCGCACGCCCAGAAGGACGGCGATCACATTCTCTCGCTGATTCGCGGCTCGGCCATCAATCACGATGGCCGCAGCGCCAGCCTGACCGCGCCCAATGGCACCGCTCAACAAGCTGTCATCCGCGCCGCCCTGGCCGCCGGTCGTGTCGATCCCGCCCAGGTGAGCTATGTCGAGGCGCATGGGACCGGCACTCCTCTGGGCGATCCGATCGAGGTGCGCTCGCTGGCGGCAGTGTTCGGCCCATCGCGGACAAAGGAAGATCCGCTCTGGATCGGTTCGGTGAAGACGAACGTCGGCCATCTCGAAGCGGCGGCGGGCATCGCCGGGCTTATCAAGGTGGTACTGGCTCTTCAGTATGGCGAACTGCCGCCGCACCTGCACTTCCACGAGCCGAATCCGCATCTGCCCTGGAATGAGTTACCGGTCGAGGTCACGGCGAATCTCACTCCCTGGCCGCGAAAGGCCGTGCCGCGTTTGGCGGGCGTCAGCTCCTTCGGCTTCAGTGGGACGAACGCTCACGTCGTCGTTGAGGAGTCGCCTGCGCTCGTTGCGGCAGTGGAGAGACCTCTCCTCCATCTGCTGCCGCTGTCGGCCAGGACGGCGGCGGCCCTGCGAAACCAGGCGCAGCGCTGGGCGCGACACTTCGAGCAGCATCCGTCACTGGCGCTGGCAGACGTCGCGTTTACCGCCGGCGTGGGACGTGCCGCGCTGCCCCATCGCCTTGCGGTCGTGGGCGACTCGCTTGAAATCATTCGCACAAGACTGGCCGCGTTCGCCGAACGAGGACAGTCCGAGGACGTTCTCAGCGGCGAGGCCAGCTCCCGCATGGCGAGCGGGACTTTCGCGTCTCCTGCTCCCCAGGAGACGAGCCAGCGGCAAGCGTTCCTTGGCGATCTTGCCCGGCGCTTTGTTGGCGGCGAAGGGATCGACTGGCGCGCCGTCATGGGACCAGGGCCGCGGCGCGTCGCCTTGCCGGCGTATCCCTTCGAGCGTCAGTCCTTCTGGCTGGAGCCATCGTCCCGGCGAGAGATCGCCGCGTTCGTGAAAGCCGGCGACGGGAAGCAGGCGCTGCAAGGGCGGAGACTTCGTTCGCCCCTGAAACAGAGTGTGTTCGAGTCGATGTTCGAGGAGCGATACCTTCCTTTCCTGGACGATCATCGTGTGCATGGCCGGACCGTTGTCGCGGGGGCTTGCCATCTCGCGCTGACGCTCGGCGCGATCCGAGAACTTCGCGGAGACCCCATCGAGTTGCGCGAGGTCCAGTTCCCGCGCGCCCTGTTCCTGTCCGAAGGCGGCGCTCGCATTCAGACGATTCTCGATCCGCTCACGAACGAGGATGGCAACTTCCAGGTCTTTAGTAGTCCCGCCCAGGCTGATGAGAACTGGACCTTGCACGCGACGGGACGTTTCGAGCGCGGGACGGACTCGACAGCCGCTCCCGATCTGGCTTCTGTCCGCGAGCGCTGCCGGGAGCGTGTCGAGGCGTCGACCTTCTATCGCACCCTGGCCGAGCATGGAGTCGAACTGGGCGCGCGGTTCCGCTGGATCGACGAAGCCTGGCGCGGCGATGGTGAATCCCTGTGCCGCATGCGACTGCCGCACGATGCTGAGGAACGCGATCTTGCGCCGCTCTATCCCGGTCTGGCCGATTCGTGTGTGCAGGCCGTCATTGTCGCGCTGCCCGACACCGGAACGCAGTCCGACCCCTATATCCCGGTAGGCGTCGAACGATTCTGGTTTGGCGCGCCCCCGCGTTCCGCGTTGTGGGTCCACACGCGGCTGCATCCTCTGAGGGAAGGCTTCGAGGAATTCGAGGGCGACGTCGTCCTCTTCGAGGAGGACGGATGCGTCGTGGCGCGGCTGGAGAAACTGCGCTTTCGCCGTTCGCCGCGCGCGTTGTTCCTGGCCGCGACGCCTGCTCGCAGCGACGATCTGCTCTACCAGTTGCGCTGGCGATCCCAGGTAATGCCTGCAACGACCGCCGGCACGAAGGAGCGCTGGCTGATCCTTGGTGAAGACGAAACGCTTGGGCGAGCGTTGGCAGGGGAACTGCGTCCGCGCGGGGCCGCAGTCGTCTCCTCCTTCGACGAGTTCGAGCCTCAACTGAGGACGGACCTGACTGGCGCGGTCCTGCTCGCCACCGCGCCCACTGATGGCGGCTTGCCGGAGATTGAGCGATCGCAGCGACGGCTCATCGAGACGGTGTTGCGGCTGGTCAAGGCTCTCGCCAGCAAGACCGCTCCGCCGCGACTCTGGCTGGTGACGCGCGGCACCCAATCCGTGGAGGGAGAAAGCACGTCCGTCGCGTCCTCATTCCTTTGGGGGCTGGCCCGGACGATCGCGCTCGAACACCCGGAACTGCGCTGTTCCTGCATCGACCTTGATACCGCTTCGGATGTCGGCGACGCCCATCGGCTGGCGCAAGAGTTGAGCGCGGCTGGCGACGAGACGCAGATCGCATTTCGCAAGGACTCGCGTCTCGTTGCCCGCTTGACTCCCGCGAGCGAGGACGCCGTGCTCCTCGTGCCGGAGGGCGGCGATTCTTACCTTGAGAAGGGAGCGAATGGGGCGCTGGAGAGTTTGACGCTCAAGGCGCTCGAACTTCAGCCGCTCGCTCCGCATGAGGTGCGGATTCGCGTTCGCGCCACCGGACTGAATTTTCGCGACGTTCTCAACGCCCTCGGCATGTATCCCGGCGAGGCCGGGCCACTCGGTCTGGAGTGTTCCGGCACGATCGAGGCCATCGGCGAGAACGTCCGCAGACTATCTGCCGGACAGGACGTTGTCGCGATGGCGTCGGGCAGTTTCCGCACCCTTGTGACGACCGATGCCCGCCTTGTCGCGCTGAAGCCCGCGGCCCTGTCTCATGAAGAGGCGGCGACGATTCCCGTCGTCTTCCTCACTGCCTATCACGCTTTCAAGAACCTGGCTCGCCTGCAAGCCGGCGAGCGTGTACTGATCCATGCGGCAGCGGGCGGCGTCGGCCTGGCGGCTTTGCAACTGGCGCAGCGGATCGGCGCGGAGGTCTATGCGACAGCGAGCAAGCCCAAGCACGATTTTCTTCGCTCGCTCGGCGTTCAGCATATCTTCGATTCGCGATCGCTGACCTTTGCCGATGACATTCGGCAAGCGACCAACGGCGAGGGCGTTCACGTCGTTCTCAACTCACTGGCGGGCGATTTCATTCCCGCGAGTCTGAAGTTGCTTGCTCCCGGCGGACGATTCGTCGAGATCGGCAAGACGGGCATCTGGGATCACGAGCGCGTCCGCTCGCTCCGGGCCGACGTCGTCTACTTTACACTCGCTCTCGATCAGATGGGCGTCGAGGACCCCGCCTTCGTCGGTGGCCTGTTGCGCGAGTTGCTGCCGGACTTCGAGCGCGGCGTCCTGAAGCCGTTGCCGCATCGCGATTTTGCCCTGACGCGCGTCCGCGAGGCGTTCCGCTTCATGGCGGGCGGCCGGCACATCGGCAAGATCGTCGTCACCCGGGAGGCCACCGGACAGCCGCTGCTGAGGCCGGACGCCTGCTATCTCATCACCGGTGGCCTCGGCGCGCTGGGAATCGAAGTGGCACGCTGGCTGAGCGAACAGGGGGCGCGACACCTGGTCCTCGTCGGCCGGCGCGGGCCAGGTGAGGAAGCAACCGAGACAATTCGCGCGATCGTGGAGCGCGGAACGCGCGTCCTCGTCTGTCAGGGGGACATTGCCGAGGAGGACGTTACCGGCAAGATCCTGGCGGAAGTGGATTCGACCTGTCCGCCGCTGCGCGGCATCATTCACGCGGCGGGCGTCCTCGACGATGGTATATTGCTGGAGCAGTCCTGGCCGCGCTTCGAGAAGGTGCTAGCCCCAAAGGTGCGCGGTGCCTGGAACCTCCATGAAGGGACGCGCGCCCGGACGCTCGATTTCTTCGTGCTGTTCTCGTCGGCGGCGTCGCTGCTGGGATCGCCCGGACAGGCCAACTACGCCGCTGCGAATGCCTTCCTCGACGCCCTCGCTCATCGTCGCCGGGCGCTTGGCTTGCCCGCTGTCAGCATCAACTGGGGTCCGTGGCAGGACCGCGGCATGGCCGCGAACCTCGGCGCTCGGCAGCAACAGCGCTGGGCCAACCAGGGACTCGGCATGATCGGCCTGCAGCAGGGACTCGACGCGCTCCGGCGCATCATCGAGAGCGATGCAACTCAGGTCGCCGTGCTGCCGCTCGACCGCAGTCGATTGCCGGAACGAGTGTCGCCGCTGTGGAGCGAACTGAGCCGGCCGCTGGTCGCTGCCCAAAGTGCCGGCTTCCTCGAAGAACTGCGGCGAGCGCCGTCAGGAAGCCGGGGCGGGTTGCTCGTCGGCTTCCTGCGCGAGCAGGCGCTGCGGGTCCTCGGCTTGCCGGCGGCGCATCCGCTGTCCAACGGCCAGGCGCTCAGCGAAGTGGGACTCGATTCACTCCTGGCCGTCGATTTGCGGAACGCAGTCGGCGACGGACTCGGACGCCAGTTGCCCGCCACGGTCCTGTACAATTATCCGTCCATCGACGCGCTCACGGCCTGGCTCCTCGCGGAACTGTTCCCGCCGGAAGCGGCAGCCGTCCCCGATGAGGCGGCAGCGATCCAGGATGAGATCGAGCAACTCTCCGAAGGCGAGCTGGACGAGCTTCTGTCGCAGTTTGCGGACCAGCACTTGAAGGGAACGGAAGGATGAGTGATACGGACCTTGCCGCCAAGCAGCGCCTTGCCCTGACGCTCAGGACGATGCAGGCCAAGATCGACGCCCTCGAACGAGGCCGCCATGAGCCGATCGCCGTCGTCGGCATCGGCTGCCGTTTTCCGGGGCAGAGCAACACACCCGAGAGCTACTGGCAGATGCTGCGTGAGGGCCGCGACGCCATCACCGAGGTGCCGGCCTCACGCTGGGACGCGGACGCCTGGTACGATGCCGATCCCGAGACGCCCGGCAAGATGTACACGCGCTGGGGCGGCTTCCTCGACCGCGTGGATCGCTTCGACGCGGGGTTCTTCGGCATCGCTCCGCGGGAAGCGAACAGCCTCGATCCGCAACAACGGCTGCTGCTCGAAGTCGCCTGGGAGGCCCTGGAACACGCCAACATCCCGGCCGATCAACTGGCGGGGACGGGTGCCGGCGTCTTCGTCGGCATCAGCGGCAACGACTACGCCCAACTCGGCATGCGCTTCAGCAATCCGGCCCTTCTCGACGCCTACTCCGGGACCGGTAGCATCGACAGCGTCGCCGCGGGACGCATCTCGTACATCCTCGGTCTGCATGGGCCGAATTTCCCGGTCGATACCGCCTGCTCCTCGTCCTTGCTCGCGGTCCATCTCGCTTGCCAGAGCCTGCGCAGCGGCGAGTGCCGGCTGGCGCTGGCGGGCGGCGTGAACCTCACCCTCCAGCCGGTGACGACCGTTTACTTCTGCAAGATGCGGGCGCTGTCGCCCGATGGCCGCTGCAAGACGTTCGACGCCGCCGCCAATGGCTACGTTCGCGGCGAAGGTTGCGGCATCATCGTGCTGAAGCGCCTCTCCGATGCCGTCGCGGACGGGGATCGCATTCTCGGTCTCATTCGCGGCTCGGCTGTCAATCACGATGGCCGCAGTAATGGACTGACCGCGCCCAACGGTGCAGCCCAGGAAGCCGTTCTCCGTCAGGTGCTCAAGAGCGCGAACCTGACCCCAACCGACGTCGGCTATGTCGAGGCGCACGGCACCGGCACTTCCCTCGGCGATCCGATTGAAGTGCAGGCCCTCGCGGCTGTTTATGGGCAGGGCAGAGCGAGCGAGCGACCCTTGATGCTCGGCTCAGTGAAGACGAACATTGGCCATCTCGAAGCCGCGGCGGGCATCGCCGGGCTTATCAAGGCGATTCTTGTCGTGCGACAGGGCGAGGTCCCGCCGCACCTGCATCTGAGGCAGCCGAACCCCTACATTCCGTGGGGACAATTGCCCGTCTCCGTGCCAGCCGGCGGGGTGAAGTGGCTGGAGGAGCGGCGTCTCGCGGGTGTCAGTTCGTTCGGCTTCAGCGGCACCAACGTCCATCTCATCGTCGAGGCGCCCCCTGTCGAGGCCGCGCGTGCCGGGAACGCGCGACGGCCCGTCCATCTCCTGAGCGTGTCGGCTCGCGGCGCGGAGGCCCTCCAGGCGCGCGCCGCGCAACTGGCCGGCTTGCTCGACGACACAGGAGCGGACCTTGCCGACGTCTGCGCCGTGGCGAATGCCGGCCGAGCGCATCTCGGCCATCGTCTGGCCATCGTGGCCGAGAATGCGGAACAGGCGAAGGCCGGACTGCTCGCGGCGGCGCAGGGAGAGACGGGAGCGCGACTGGTTCGCGGGCAGGCGCCTGTCGCCGGAGCGCCGTCGGTTGCGTTTCTGTTCACGGGCCAGGGAGCGCAGTACGCCGGCATGGGCAAGCGCCTGTTCGATACCTGTCCGATCTATCGGACGGCCCTCAGCCACTGCGACGAACTGTTGCGTCCTCATCTTGGCCGGTCGATCCTCGAAGTGATCCATCCCGCTGACAGGGGGGTGTCACTGCTGGATCAGACGCTGTACACACAGACGGCGCTGTTCGCGCTGGAGTATGCGCTGGCGCAACTGTGGCTGTCCTGGGGCGTCAAGCCGGTCGCCGTCATGGGGCACAGCCTGGGCGAGTACGTCGCCGCCTGCGTTGCCGGCGTGCTGTCGCTGCCCGATGCGATCGCGCTGGTCGCCACACGCGCCCGGCTGATGCAGGACTTGCCGGCGAGCGGAGCGATGGCGGCGGTCTTTGCGGGCGAGGATCAGGTGAGCGCGATCGTCGAGACGAGACGAGATCGACTTGCCATCGCCGCGCTGAATGGCCCGCAGAACACGGTCATTTCCGGCGAGGCGGCCACGGTCGAGGATGCGATTGCCGCGCTGGATCGAGCAGGCATCCGCGCTGAGCGGCTGCGCGTGTCGCAGGCGTTTCACTCGCCGCTGATGACGTCCATGTTACCGCGCTTCCGCGAGACGGCCTCAGCGATTGCGTCCAGGCCAGCACAGATTGCCCTCATCTCCAATGTGACGGGCCGGGCGCTTGCCGGTCATGAGTTGCTCGACGCCGACTACTGGTGTCGCCATCTCCGCAATCCGGTTCGCTTTGCCGACGGCATGCGCGCCCTGCGCGAGAATGGCGTCCGGCTGTTCGTCGAAATCGGGCCAGGGACGACGCTGCTTGGCATGGGACGGCGCTGTCTGCCGGACCTCGACGCCTACTGGCTGCCATCGCTGCGGCCGGGGCGCGACGACTGGGAGGAGATGCTCGGCGCCCTCGGGCAGCTTTACGTTCAGGGCGTCAAGGTGGACTGGGCCGCATTCGAGAAGGACGAAGGCCGGCGTTGCGTCACGCTGCCGGCCTATCCCTTCCAGCGCGAGCGCTACTGGATCGAGGAGAGTCCCTCGGCGGCGACTGCGGCAGGATCAGTACCCACGCCAGGGGACAGCAGCCGTCATCCGGTACTGGGTCGGCGGCTGGTGTCGCCGTTGCGCCAGGTTCAGTTCGAGCAGTGGCTCAGCACGAAGGCCCGGCCCGCGCTGAAAGACCATCGCGTCTATCACATGGTCGTCGTACCGGCCTCCTTTCACGTTTCGTTGCTCCTGGCGGCGGCGGTCGAGACGAGAGGAGCGGAAGTTGCCCTCGAGGACTTCACGTTTCCCGAGGCCATCGTCTTTCCCGACGAACAGGGGCGAACGGTTCAGCTTCTGCTCAGTCCCCCGGAAAACGCGACGGCTCCGACGGGCTGCCAGGTCCTGAGTCTGATGGCGCAGGAGGGACAGGAACCGGCCTGGAATACCCATGCGACAGCTTCACTGCCGGCGTCCTCGTCAAACGGCAAGGTGATGCCGAGTGTCTCGCTCGACGCTCTGCGGCAGCGCTGCCCGCGTGAGGAATCGGCTGATGACTTCTATGGCCGGATCGGCGACGGCGGCATCCAGTTGACGGGACACTTCCGCTGGGTGGCGCAGTTGTGGGCCGGCGAGCAGGAAGCGCTCGGACGGATGCGGCCTGCCGGTGACAGTGAGGAGGATGCACTTCCCGCAGGACTGATCGATTCCTGCTTCCAACTGGTTGCCGCGACCATTGCCGGAGTCGGCAGCGAAACGACCGCGTATGTCCCCTTCGCCATCGAGCGCGTGCGCTTTCATGGCCGAACGCAGGGGGCGCTCTGGTGCCATGTGGTCCGGCGTCCCGGCGAGGGCCGCGAGGTCTTCACGGCCGACCTGCAACTCTTGGAGGAAAACGGTCGGGTCGTGGCCTCGTTCGAGGGACTGCACCTCAAGCGCGCGGAGCGTGAGGCGCTCCTGCGCGGATTGCAAGGGCAACTCGATAACTGGCTCTACGAGACGGCCTGGCGCGCGCTGCCGGCCCTCGACGCGGCGACGGAGGAGACTGCACGGCGCGGTGGCCCCTGGCTGGTGCTGGCGGATCGGAGCGGAATCGGAGTCACGCTCGCGGAACAGCTTCAGCAACTCGGAGCGGTCTGCCAGGTCGTGCAGCCGGTGAGTGCGAACACACCTGAAGCAATGGCCTCGCTCCTTCGCGAACAGCGATTCGGCAGTGTCGTCGATCTGCGCGGGCTGGATGGTCCGGACGAGCCGAGTTCGGCCGCTTGTGGCGACTTCCTTCTGCTGGTGCAAGGCCTGGTTCGCGCCGGCCTGTCGCCTGCGCCGCGTTTGTTGCTTGTGACATGCGGCGCTCAGGGAGAAGCCACGGTCACTCCGACTCAGAGCGCTCTGTGGGGCCTGGCGCGAACGGCAGCGCGCGAGCATCTGGAGTTGCGCTGCACGGGAATCGACCTCGATCCGGACGCGGACAACGCCTTGCTGGCCGAAGTGTGTTCCGCGACGAACGAGGAACAGCTCGTCCTGCGCGGCGGCACACGTCACGCGGCGCGGCTGGTTCGTCGTCGTGGCTCGACCGCTGCGGAACTCGTCGTTCGCCCCGACG
>JBBSDR010000019.1:0-16238 GCA_038240465.1 Gemmatales bacterium | reverse complement strand
TGATCGTTCTCTGCTTGGAGTGCGCAGCAGCGTTGTTCCCAATCCGCACAACGACTACAGGTGCTATGCCTCATGTTTACCATGGCCATCTTTGTAGTCCGGCTACGTTTTTTGGCCAGATCGCCGGTGAACGGTTACGCTTTCCCAGACGTGTAGTTAAGCGAGTCCTGGGGCAGCTGAGCGGAGGTCGTTCACCCGTCATCCGTTCCGGTTCTCGGATTGGTCTTTACAGCCCGCCTCGCTTATGGCATGTCACTCAGCCTCGTCCGTTCACCCGGTCGCAAGAGGAGACATCCATGCCTGAAGTTATCGAATTCGTCCGCCAGTGGTTCGCGGAAGTGGAAAGTACCCCCGGCCGACTGCGACAGGTCGCGTTCCGCAGGGGAGAACGGCTGCGCGCCGAAGTCTGCAATGTCAAGAGAGTTAAGGGCAGCGGCGAGGTAGCCGACTTGCGTCTCGCGGATGGCACGACGGTCCTGCATGTGCCCCTCTCGCTCTTCACCACCGTTCAGGGGCAGGCACGAGCCGCGTGAGTCTTACTCAAACCGCTCCCATCGCTATTTTCGGGCGCTGTTTGGGCTTTAACCCGCCCCGCGATCGTTCACCACGAACCAGGTCCATCGCTGGGCGGCGCGGTGGATCGGTTCATTTGCCTTCGCCCTGTTTTGGCTCCCTTGGTTCCGGTTTCGGGGTCGTGACATCATCCTTGAGCCGCTCGGCCAGCGCCGCCCGGGTTGCCGGGGACAGGGCCGCCAGCAGTTCGTCCGCGGACAGGCCTTTGAGGCGTTCCTCCGCAGACAGGCGCTTGATGAGTGTTTCAGCTTTTTCAGCAGGCAGCGTCCTGAAAAGCTCCTCCAGGGTTTCTTCTGCTAACTGTTCCAGCATGTCCGGCATGAGTCTGGCCTCCAGGCGAAAGCTTCCCGCTCACCTTTTCAGGGAGTTATCTTCTCTCGGGTTATTTGCCTTCGTTTTGGTCTGGTCCATTTGCATCCGACTTCGGGAGCGAACTATTGTCCCTGAGCCGTTGAGCCAGCGCTGCTCGTATTTCCGGGGGCAGTGCTGCCAGCAATTCGTCCACGGACAGACCTTCGAGGCGTTCCTTAGTGGTCAGCCGCTTGCGGTGTTCCTCGGCAGTCATCTGATTGAGTTCGTCGATGGTTTCACGGGCTAGCTGTTCGAGCATGTCCGGCATGAGTGTGGCCTCCAGGCGATATCTTTGAAAAAGCTGCAGCAGCAGCGTACTCGTCTCTTCCGAGCGCAGTCGGTAGTGTTCCGCTCCGTACCGCAACAGGTCCGCCCGGGCGCTGAACAGGTGCAGCAGGGCATTATGCTCCTGCTGTGGCAACTCATGAATCACCACCAGGCGAAGCACTCCTGTATAGTGTCCGACCTCGTAGACACCCGGCTGCACTGGCGTAAGGGTCGTCTGTCGGGCCAGGGTTTGCGGGTAGCGGACGCTCACCGCGAACAGGCGGAAGTCCGTTTCAGGAAGTAGCTCCTGCATCGACGGGCTGGCCTGTTTGCGGTAGTTGACGTAGTGGCCGATCAACTCACTGAGCGCCCAACCGTCCAGTGCCTCCTGGTACGATTTGAACGTGACCAGGTTGTGCGCCGCCAGGTCCTCGAAGCCATCGGGCAGCCGGACAGGCAGCGGCGTTGGCTCCTTGCGGATGATGACCACGTCGAGCAACTGCTGCTTCAGCGACAGGTCCTTCTCCATCTCCACGGTGACGGGCATGCCGCGGAAGAAGTCCACCAGGGACACTCCGAACAGCCGGTGCCACGGTCTCGGTTCGCTCATCCCTCCTCCAGGCGGATTGCCCTGCGGGCGCTGTCATTGTATTTGTGCAACAGGGACTCCGCACCCGAGGATTCGTAACAGTTGCCTCTCCCCTGCTCTTCGCCCCTGTTCTTCGCGGGCAAGCTCCTGCGCTTAAAAGGTACACACCACGCTGACCTGACAGGTCACTTCCAGGTCGCCAACCACGATCGGCCCTTCGCTGTCGCCTCCCTCCGGCACCGCGACGTTGATCGACTGGACCATCTGGTTCCGGCTGCCGGAATAGCGATCGCGGTAGACCGGCTGGCCCTCGATGGTGATGGCGTCAATCGGGCCTTTCCTGGCACCCACGGCAAGGGCCTTGGCGTTGGCGAGGGCGTCCTCGACCGCCTGCGTCAGTGCTTTCCGTCTGGCCTCCGTCATGCCGCTCTTGCTGAGGAAGACGACCTGCTGGACCGAGTTCGCGCCGCTCTCCAGGGCCGCATCCAGGACCCGGCCGGCCAACCCGCCCAGCTTGACGGGGTCGTCGTCCTGCACCAGAACCGTGAACGTGGTCGAGACCCGATAGCCCGTGATCGGCGGCAACACGTTGTTGTCGTTGCGCGCGTAGAGGATGTCCACCTGCACGTCCGAGGTCTTCGTCTTCAGCTCCGGGACCTTCAGAGCGACCAGGGCCTCCATGATCTTGTGGACCCGGCGGTTGTTCTCCGTTCGAGCCTCCTTGACCGTTGCCGACTGGGTCTGCACGCCGAAGAAGACGCGCGCGGCATCCGGCTTGATGCGGATGGACGCGCTGCCGGAGGTCCGGAGCGTGTGTGGCTCTTTCTTGGTTTCGACGGCGGGGCCGGGGGGTGCGAGGGCCTGACCCCGCGACCAGACCAGGCCGGACAGCAGAAGGATTGCCGCAATGCCGCCGCCGATGAGTACACGTTTCATTTCGTTTCTCCTGTACAAAGAACGGTGATCGCTGTGGAGGATGGCGTGATCCTCCGCACATTTTTCCTCTGCTCGTCAAACAGGACGATCGTGTTTCCCGCCCCTACGACTCGCGTGGATGGGGCGAGCATGCCCCAATAAATGGCTCCCGCGAGACGATTTTTCCTTCGAGGAAACGAGCCAGGTTGGCGGCGTCATCTGTGCCGATCCGCAGGACACCCTGTCGCAGATGGACCACGACGCAATCGCGGCCCCAGATGTTCCAGACCCAGCCGCCGCGCAAACTGTAGTGAATGCCCCAGCCGTCGAGGAACAGCGTCCTGCCCACCTCGACCTTCTCCATGTTATCGTAGCGCACGGTCCGGCGCAACAGAGGCAACGGGCCGAAACGGATCGCCAGCACCTCGCCCCTGTCCGCCACAGTCAGATGGTGGATCGCCGGCGCCAGCACGGCCGTCATGCCGCCGACGACGAAAAACAGCGGCGAGATAAAGGGGACTTCCGGCTCATTCCGGAGCAACACCGCAATCACGAGCATTCCAAGCGCCGTGGCATAGATGCTCAGGCAGAGGGGACTTTTCTGCGTGTGCGCGTAAGCCGGCACCTGCGTCGGGGTCGCCATGCGTCGTCATCCTGTCCTTGAGCCTGACAGAGCGCTATTTGGCGAAATAGGCGGATTGATCGCGTTCCTCGGACTGAAGTGCGCTGCCGACTGCGTCAATCGCGTCGCAGATTTCGCGCTCCGCCCCCTTATCAAAGCTCTTCTGAATGCGCTGATAAGCCTTCTCAAAGCGGAGGACGGCCTCTTTCGGAAAGCCGCCCTTACGCGCGTTGGCAACGATGCGCGAGCATTCTTCCAGGACGGTTTCCCTCGCCGGCACCCCCTGATACTGGAACTCCAGCCGCATCCTCAGAACCTCGATGCCGTATCCCGCCAGAAAACACGCCTCGGCCTCCGCTCCACAGGCGTCCGCGATTGCGGCCTTCAGGTCGCCCAGGACAAGCTTTTCGATGGCTGCCGCATTTTTCTCCGTCTTCAGCCGATCCCGCAGCCTTTCCGAGACCTGAAACAACCGCCCTCGCTGCGCCAGGAACAGGCGGTTCAGCATCGTCCGGACGGCGTAATCAGGTCCAAGGCCTTCAAACTGACTCGGCTCGACGCGAGCGCAGACGATGACGGCAGAGGCGAAACCGGCCCAGTACGCCACATACTTGACGTCCACCATGCTCTTCTGCTTCAGCAGTTGGCGGGCTTCGGCGTAGGACTCCAGAGCCTCGGCGAATTGTTTGCGGCTTTCGGCCTGGCCCGCCTTTTCCGCAAGCGCGAGCGCTTGCTTGCGGACATCACGGTCTCTGTCGCCCAGTACGGTTTCATGGTGTCGCAACTCCTGTTCAAACCCCGCGCGCGCCTTGCGGACGGAGCTGCGCGCCAGGGCCTCCGCGCTCACGGAAGCGTAGCCTTTTACGATTGGCTCCAGTTCAGCACTCGCCTCCTTGAAACGTCCCTCCTCGAAGAGACGCCTCCCGGTCTGGAGCCGTGCGTCCAGACCGGCCAGTGTTTGGCGAATGTCGTCAGGCTGCTCGCCCTGGATTTCCGGCCGGGCCTTCGCCGCCTGCTCCAACTCCCCGCGCAGCCCCGCACGCCGGCCATCGAGTTCGAGGAGGCCGCCTGCCTTCTCAAGAAGCTCCTGGTAGCCGGTCAGCGCCCTGGGGAAGTTTTTCTCCTGAAAATGCGTATCCGCGCCGCGGCGCAGCGCGTCGGCTTCGCCGATGCGCGCATCGAAGCCCTGGCCTTTATCGAGAGCGCTGATTTGCTCCGCGATTCGCTCCGCCGCGACCTTCGCCTGGATCACTTCCTCGGAAGCCACCGGGACGCGGAGAGAGGAAAGCATCCAGAAAGCCGCGAACAGCGCGGCGACAACCAGCCCGGAGAGGGCGAGCAGCACACGGGGCCGGACGTCGCGCGCCAGCAGCAGGCGGACGGCCGCCCGCAATCGGGATGGCCGTTGATCGGCCGTCTCGGTTGCCTGCCTTTCGGCGCCGGCCAGAAGGGCGGCCGCCGAGTCGGCCAGTTGTTCCAGCCTCGCTTCCAGCGGCGGAGTGAAGGCATCGAGCCAGTGCTGGCAACTGATGAAATACTCCAGCGCTCCGGACGCCGGTACATCCTCGATGCGGACCGGGATGATGGGGATGGCCTTGGCAACCGCCCGCTCCACCTCGCGCGTCACCTGGTTCGAGCCGTTGGCGTTGGCGGAAAACACCAGGACCATGAGCCGGCTCTGTTCGATGCCGCGAATGATGGCCTCGCTCCATTCCTCGCCCGGAACAATGTCCCGAGGCGCGATCCAGCAGCGCAGCCCCTTCCCTTCAAGGACAGCGGAGCAGGCGTCGGCGAGGGTCTTGTCCTTTGAGGAATAGCTGATAAAGACGTCGTAAGGCGGCACAACAGGGCCGGCAATCGCCACCTCCTTGCCGCAACGGGGACAGCGCCCGAGTTGTCCGGCGCAACCATCGGCACCGCGAAACTTGTTGCCGCAGCCGCACGTCGTCAGGATAGGCATAAGGAGCGATCTCCGCGAAAAGCGCGGCTTCCCTGGCAAGAATGGCCGGAGCCGAAGTAGTGTTCATGGGTATGCCAGCGTTGGCTGTGCGTCAATGCCAGCCAGGCGACAAACCACGCCTGATGCGAAATTCCCACCCTGACGACCAGCGAAATGCTCGCGTAGAATGGGAGCCTCATGTGTCAGTGCCAATTGCAACACTGCCGCATCAGCTTCTTGTTGGGCCGCAGTCGGATTTTGAAGTCGAGTCCCTGCCAAGCGTCCCACGTTGTCTATGCTTTTGATGCTCGGAAGTTCCTCCGACGCCCCATGAAGGGAAATGCCATGCAACCACTGCTGGAGAGCACCATTTCCGGTCATCCCTGCCGCCGCGGCAAGGTGCGCGACGTCTACGACCTCGGCGACAAACTCGTCATCGTCGCCACGGACCGCATCAGCGCTTTCGACTGGGTGCTGCCGACCGCCATCCCCGACAAGGGCCGCGTCCTCACGGCACTGACACTCTTCTGGCTGGACTTTCTCCAGGTATCCAATCACCTGATCGGCACGGATGTCGCCGCGATGGGACCAGCCTTCGCCACTCGCGCCGAGGAACTGCATGGCCGGACAATGCTGGTCCGCAAGACTGACGTGGTCCCGATCGAGTGCGTTGTTCGCGGCTATCTCGCCGGCTCGGGCTGGAAAGAGTATCAGGCGTCAGGGAAGGTGTGCGGCATCCCACTGCCGGACGGCCTGAAACTCGCGAGTCCGTTGCCCGAGCCAATCTTCACCCCGGCGACGAAAGAAGCGAGCGGACACGATATCAACGTCTCCTTCGCTGACATGGTCGCGCTCGTCGGCCGGGAGACGGCGACGGCGCTGAGGGAGGGCAGCCTTGCCATCTATCGCAAGGCAGCGGAACATGCGCGGTCGCGCGGCATTCTGCTCGCGGATACCAAGTTCGAGTGGGGCCAGCTTCCCGATGGGTCGCTCATTCTCATTGATGAAGTGCTGACGCCGGACAGTTCGCGCTTCTGGCCGGCGGACAGCTACCGCGAGGGGAGCAATCCGCCGTCGTATGACAAGCAGTTCGTGCGCGACTGGCTGGAGACGACTGGCTGGGACAAGAACAGTCCGCCGCCTCCCTTGCCCGCGGAGGTGGTGGCGCGAACCCGCGAGAAGTATCTGGAGGCGTATGAACGGTTGACCGGGGCATCAATGGACGAGCGGGGCGTGTGAACGCTCCAGTGACTCGGCACCGGTCCGTTCACACGCCCCGCTCGCCTTGCTCAGCCCCGTTCGATCCTCACGTCGTAGCCGCGATGGCGAAGCTGGTGAGCCGCGCGCTCGGCGTCGTCGCGGTCGCGGTAGGTGCCGTAGTTTTCCCAGTGTCCACAGTGCAGGTAGATCACGTCGAAGCGGTGGTGCCGGTCGTGACGCTCGTGTTCGACAGGCGGGTGAGCGTCGGCGGTCGCGGGGGTCAGGGTGATGCCGGTCAGCGTTCCGGCGGTCAGCACGGCGGTCAGAAGCAGCTTGCGAAACATGGCTTTTCTCCTGGGTTCCAGTGAAGGGATTCGTTTTCCCTTTCTGCCAGAAGAACGAAGTTGCAAACTGCTCTTGCGCTTCTCATCCGGTTCTCATCGATCGGTGACCCAATTACATTTTGAGGACGCTGCCGGTCGCCGCGGACCTCTCGGCAGCCAGACAGGCCGCCACCGCCGCTCGCGACTCCTCCGGCGTGATGACCGAAGGACGGCGTCCCTCCCGAACGCAACCGGCGAAGTAGGCCAGTTCATCTCGCAATGCGCCGGCGCGGACGCCGTGCAGCAACGGCCAGTAGGTCGTGTCCGGCGAATGCCAGCCGTCCCGGTCGCAGACGGAAAAGTTTGGATGCGTCTCGTGAACGTGGATCGAGCCTTCCGTGCCGATGACCTCGAAGCGCTCGTCGATCTGGAACGCCGTCCGGTCCGGCAAACACCAGACATTCTCCAGCACTCCCACCGCGCCGCTGTCGAATCGGTACATCGTCCAGCCGAGATCGGGATGCACCAGTCCCCGCACCGCCACCGTCTGAGCGTAAACGCCGACCACCTTGGCCCCGCTGTACCACAGCATCAGATCGGTGTCGTGGACGCCATCGCCGACGATGGGACCGATCTTGTTCAGCAGGTCCTTGGTCACCCATGCCGGGATGTTTCGCCGGGCATACATCGACACGATTTTGCCGATGCGGCCCTCGGCGATGGCTTGCTTGGCGGCAGCGTAGCGCGGGTTGAAACGGCAAATGTGGCCGACCATGAGAAACCCGGCAGCAGTCTTCGCGGCCTCGACGATGACATCGCAATCTTCCAGAGTCGAGGCCATCGGCTTTTCGAGGAAGACGTGCTTGCCGGCTTCAAGCGCCGCCAGGGTGGGGGCCGTGTGCTGGTCCCACATGGTGACCACGCTCACCGCCTCGATTTCCGGGTTGGCCAGCAAATCGCGATAGTCGGTGTAAGTGTGACGGACACCGAAACGCTGGGCCACCTCATCGAGCCGCCCCTGCCGGCGAGTGCAAAGGGCGAACAGTTCGACGTTGGGGAGTCCCGCCAGCGCCTCGCAGTGCTTCTCGCCGAACCAGCCGAGACCGATCACCCCATAACGGACCTTGTTCATCGCTGGTTCTTTCCGGACAGGTGCCAGGAGGTGAACGCTCCTCGATTCAGGCCATCGCGTTCTCGCCCGGAGTCGCGGACATCTTGTGACAGGTGCAGTTGTTCCAGCGGTACAGGTGGAACTTGTGCAGCAGGTGCCGGACTTCCGACGGCCCGCCGCCGGCGATGATCTCCCACGGCGTCAGACCGAAGATCGCCAGACTGATCGATGGCTCCATCGCCACCACCGCATGCCAGTGGCGCCTGGGGATAAAGAGCGCGTCGCCGGCCTCCACGCGCGCGTAATAGCCACGCGCCTTCTCGAACTCCGCCAGCTCTCGGGGCTGCTCGTCGAGGCGCGAAATGTTCATGTCGCTCAGGGTGGCGCCCCAGTCGTACTTCTTCGACTTGGACATGTAGGGTGACTGGTCCGGCGGAAAGATGATGACCTCTTTCGTGCCGCGAACCTGGCAAAACCAGTTGTTCGGGAAGTCGTAGTGCAACCCCGTGACGGTGTTCGCGGGGCCGATGAAGACAAACTCCCAGGTCCAGCGCAGGCCGGGCCAGATGCGGCGAATGGCGAAGTCGCGGCGAAGCTCGGGGAACTCGTCGAGGATGTGCCATTGCGCCAGATAGACGCGGTTCGCCTGGAAGGTCTTCATGTACGACCAGTCGAGGTGGAACTTCTCACCTCGGGCCATCTGCTTCCAGCGTTGATCCGGCAGCAGGCCGACATCGTCGCGGCGTGGCTTTTCAGCGGCCTGGGCGAGTTCGCGGATATAGGGCGAGATGGGCAAATCGAGCGGCTGCCTCGTGACGCCCTGCTCGACGAGGCCGTTCTGGAATCGGAACACGACGTCCGAGCCGTTCGGGCGGCGCAACTCAGACAGTGCCTGGAAGGACCACTTCTGCCACGCCGGCCAGGCGCGGACCGCGCCCTTCACCAGGAGCGGTTTGGCGCGCGGACCTATCCGCCGATCGCGTTCGAGGTCTTCCCAGGTGATTTCGTCGATCAGTTGGAAAGAAGGACCGAGGATGGGTCGCATGGTTTGCATCGGGATAGAGGAAAAAAGGTTCACGAGGAGGGGTGATCCCCGACTCGAGAGGCCAGGATAGCTGCGGCTCGATTTTCATGCGAGGTCAAATCACCGGCGGCCTTCTCAGCGCGGCAATTCCTTCAGGTCCAGCACCATGCGATGCCCATCCTCGATCGAGGACTGGCGAACGAGACGGCCCTGGGCGTCGTACCAAAGTTCGGCACGGACTGGACCCACCATGCGATAGTTGATGGTGTGGATTACCTGGCCCGCCACGGTCACCTTCGCGCCGCCGACGACTTCGAGGCGAATGTTATGCGTGTGGCCATTATCGACATCGAGGAGAGTCAGCGTCTGGGTCTTGAGTCCCGGCGCGGGCAGCCGCCAGTAGGTTGTCGGCCAGACGTCGGCGCGGACGAGCGCGCCCCGGCCGTTGGTGGTCACGCGCAACCCGGTCGCCTCGGCGGCGGCCTGGATGGTGCATTTCTTGCCGTCTTCGTCGCTGCTGCAATTGAACCGCTGGATCTGCGTGCCTTTCCAGATTTCGCTGCCTTCGTAACGATACTGGTAGGTGGCGAGCAGCAGCTTGACGCGAACAGCCGCGCTTCCGGTGAGGGTTTCCGAGCCATCCTCGCCGGCGGTGTAGGACACCCGGCACTCGCCGGCCGGCTTGCCATCGACTCGAATCATGAACAGACGTGTCTCATTGCCGGCCGCCTGGAGAAATGCTGGAACGAGGACCAGACAGAGACTGGCGAGCCAGCGCGAGAAGAGAAGGTTGCGCATGAAATCCTCCAAGGACAACAGACACCGGCCGCCAACCAGGCCGGTCCGGTTCAGTGGCTCGGGACCATACCGAACCTCCGCCATTCGAGCCAATAGCGATTTGGGATGCAGCCGCCGTACTTTCTGCCTGGCCGCGTTGGCGCTGGCGGGAACTGCGCAAGGTGAGCCATCAGCGAAGGATTCACTCGACGGGCTGATCCGCGACGCTCTGCGCGTCTGGAGCGTCCCGGGCGCCGCCGTGGTCGTCGTCCGCGCGGGCAAAGTGGAGCATCTGGCGGGACACGGCTTCCGCACTCATGCCGAGAAAGAACTGGTCACACCACAGACACTTTTTCCACTGGGCTCGTGCAGCAAGGCGTTCACGACAGCGGGCCTGGCGATGCTGGTCAAGGAAGGCAAGCTGAGTTGGGACGATCCGGTCCGCAAGCACGTCTCGTTCTTTCGGCTGTCCGATCCGCTGGCCGACAAACGGGTCGTCCTGCGCGATTTGCTCTGTCATCGCACGGGACTCGCCACGCGCGATCTGCTGTGGTATCGAGCGCCGTGGACGCCGGAGGAGTCCGTCCGCCGTGCCGGTTCGCTGCCGCTGGAGCGTCCCTTCCGCTCGGCTTTCCAGTATCAGAGTACGATGTTCACCGCGGCGGGTTTGGCCCTCGCGTCGGCGTCCGGGCAGAAGTGGAACGAGTTCATCGAACGCCGGTTGTTCGGCCCACTTGGCATGAAGACCGCCGGCTGCTCGACTGCCACCTACAAGTCCACCGATCGTGCCACGGGGCATCGGTTGGGACCGGACAGGGAGGTCGAGGCGCTGCCGGAATGGTGTCCCTGCCCGCGTCCCGATGCGGCGTATACCATCCACGCCAGCGCTGCCGACCTGGGCGGCTGGCTGGCAATGCAACTCGATCCAAAGGAACCGTTCGCCGAGACGCATACGCCGCAGATGGTCATTCCGCTGGTGGGGCGCGAGGGACTCATGCATCCGGACACGACCCAAATGAGCTACGGTCTCGCCTGGGTGATTCAGGATTACAAGGGCCACAAGGTCGTGGCGCATTCCGGCGTCCTCGATGGCTTCCGCGTGCAATTGACGATGGTGCCGAAGGCGAACCTGGGCTTCGCCGTGCTGGCGAACCTGCACGGCACACGCATGAATCTCGCTCTCAGCTATGCGCTGCTCGATCGTCTTCTCGGCCTGGAAAAACGCGACTGGCACGCGCATCTGCTCAAGGAAGTCCGCAAGGACGAGGAAGAAGGAGCGAAGGCCCAGCGCGATCGTCTGGCCGCGCGCCATCATGGCACACAGCCAACACGTCTGCCAGGGGCGTACGCGGGAGCCTACGCGCATCCCGCGTATGGCACGGTCCGCATCGCTCTGGAGCGAGGCCGGCTGGTCTTTCACTGGGGCAACTTCCATGGCCCGCTCGATCATTTTCATTACGACACATTCAGCGTGCAGCTCGATCCGTTAGGGCCGTGCCTGCTGACGTTCGCCCTGAATGCGAGCGGCGACGTGGACGAGTTGAGCGCCGGCGAACCATTCGGCGTCACGTTCCACGCATAGGCGAGCGGGACTACAACAAACCTGTGGCCGGCAATTCTTCTCAAGGGATCGCTCCATGATCGTCACCCATGCTGGCCTGGCTCGGGGCCGGATGCTCTTGTGGGGCGAGGTGCCTGTCCAGGAGAAACAGCGGAGGGGACGCAAGCCTCGCGTCCAACCGCTGCCGTTCGCCGCCGACATCGACGACCTGTTCGGCGCTCTCAAGGAAGCCCTTCCCGATCTGACGACTCGCGACGTTCACCCTGACACCGTCCATGTCTGGCTGCCCACCATTGCCGGCCGTCCCGTCGCCTCCAGTCCGCTCATCGCCGAACCGCCCTCGGGTGACAGCGAAGCCAGCCTTGCGGCGTGGATCACGACCGCTGTGCCGCTGAGTCCCGCTCAGACCGTCGATCTCCTGGGCGCTTGTCTCGATCGGCCCACGCTCGCGCCCGGAACGATTGTCGGCAGCACGCTGGCCTACTGGGCCGCCGCCCTGCGTTTTGCCGCCTCCCTGATTGCCCGCGAACAGTTCCTGCCCGATGTCGAGTCGGAGGGAAAAGCGGGCCGTGCCTTGTGGAAGCCTGCCTTGCTGGGAGCGGATGCCCAGCGCTTCAACCAACTGGCCCGGGCCATGCCGCCCGCCTGCCGCGCCCTCGCTTCAGAGAAAGACCCCGCCCCCGAGCGTCCGGCCGCGGCCGTCCTCACGGACTTCATCGGCCTCGTCGTCGATACGCTGGTTCGCCTTGCCAATCCTGCCTCTCCTTCGGTTGCTCGCGCAGGCAAGAAAAAGGCGCAGGCCTTTGACAGTCTTCACGATCAATGGCTGCATGCGCTGCGCGCGCCCGAAAGTGAACTGCGCGCCAGTCCCAGTGAACTGAGCCAGTTGACCGAACAGGTCCGCACCTGGCAACGGCCTGTTTCCCTCGCTGCGTCGGCCCCATTCCGCCTCTTTTTCCGTCTCGAAGAACCGCCTCCAAAGGAAGAAGACCCCATCACCGCCCACGGCATCTGGACCGTGCGCTACCTGCTCCAGGCCCAGGACGATCCCAGCCTGCTCGTACCCGTGATCGACGCCTGGACGCCCCGGGGACAGCAGGCCGCCATCCTCCATCGCGGCGGCTTTCGGCCGCGCGAATACTTGCTGGCTGCCCTGGGACAGGCTTCCAGCCTGTGTCCGGAAGTGGACGCCAGCCTGAAAACCCCATCGCCAGCCGGCTTCAGCCTTGATGCCGCCGGCGCGCATCGCTTTCTCACTGAGACGGCCTCGCTGCTCGAACAGGCGGGCTTCGGCGTCCTGCTGCCGGCCTGGTGGACGCGCAAGGGGACCAGGCAACGGCTCTCGGTCAAGGCACGCGCCAAGAGTCCCGCCATGCAGGGAGGCAGCGGCCTGTCGCTGGAACAGTTGGTCCAGTTCGAGTGGGAGGTTGCTCTCGGCGACCACACTCTGACCCTGCCCGAGTTGGAAGCTCTTGCCAAACTCAAGGTGCCGCTGGTGCAAGTGCGCGGCCAGTGGATCCAGGTCGGCGCCGAGGAACTGAAAGCGGCCCTCGACTTCTGGAAGAAGCAACCAACCGCCGAGGTGTCCCTTGGAGAACTGGTGCGTCTCGCGCTGGGGGCCACACCCGCGCTGGACGGCCTGGCGTTTGGCGGTGTCACGGCAACCGGCTGGGTGGAGGAGTTTCTCCAGCAACTCGAAGGCAAGGTTTCTTTCACGGAACTGCCACCCCCGGCTGGCTTTCGCGGCACGCTCAGGCCGTATCAACTCCGCGGCTACTCCTGGCTGGCGTTTCTGCGCCGCTGGGGCCTGGGCGCCTGCCTGGCCGACGACATGGGGCTGGGAAAGACGATCCAAACTCTCGCCCTGATCGAGCAGGGTCGCGAGAGCAAAGTGGCCCGGCCCATCCTCCTCCTCTGCCCCATGTCGGTCGTCGGCAACTGGAAGAAGGAGGCGGAACGCTTCGTCCCCGATTTGCCGGTGCTGGTCCACCACGGCCAAAAACGCATTCGCGGCGACACCTTCGTCAAGGAAGCCGACAAGCACGCCCTCGTCATTACCAGCTACGGTCTGCTCCATCGCGATCTTGCCCTGTTCGAGAAGGTGAAGTGGGGCGGCGTCATCCTCGATGAAGCGCAGAACATCAAGAACCCCGAGACGAAACAGGCGAAAGCCGCCCGCAGTCTCAAGGCGAACTATCGCATCGCTCTGACGGGAACTCCGGTCGAGAACCACGTCGGCGATCTCTGGTCGATCTGGCAGTTCCTCAATCCGGGCTTCCTCGGCACCCAGGCGGAGTTTCGCCGTTCGTTCTTTGTGCCGATCCAGTTTCAGCGCGACCCGGAGGCGACCGAGCGCCTCAAACGTTTGACCGGCCCGTTCCTGCTGCGCCGGCTCAAGACCGACAAGACCATCATCGCCGACCTGCCCGACAAGCTGGAAATGAAGGTGTTCTGCAACCTGACGAGGGAACAGACGACCCTCTATGCGGCCGTTGTCAAGGAGTTGGATCGCGCCCTGAACGAGGCCGATGGCATCAAGCGCAAGGGACTCATCCTGGGAGCGCTGTCCAAGTTGAAGCAGGTGTGCAACCATCCGGCGCAGTTCCTCGGCGATGGCTCGCCGATTCCGGGACGATCGGGCAAGCTGGCCCGGTTGACGGAAATGCTCGAGGAAGTCCTTGAAGCCGGCGAGCGGGCGCTGATCTTCACGCAGTTCACCGAAATGGGCGAGATCATCAAGACGCATTTGCAAGAGACGTTCGGTCAGGAAGTGCTGTTCCTGCACGGCGGCGTCTCGCGCCAGGCACGCGATCGCATGGTGGAGCGATTCCAGCAGCCGAGTGAATCGCCAACGTCGCCGCGCATTTTCCTGCTGTCGCTCAAGGCCGGCGGCACGGGACTGAACTTGACGGCGGCGAATCACGTCTTCCACTTCGATCGCTGGTGGAACCCGGCCGTGGAGGACCAGGCGACCGACCGGGCCTTCCGCATCGGCCAGCAGCGGAATGTCCAGGTGCATAAGTATGTCTGTGTCGGTACGCTGGAAGAGAAGATCGACGAGATGATCGAGCGCAAGAAATCGGTGGCCGCGCAAGTCGTCGGCACCGGCGAGGCGTGGTTGACGGAGTTGAGCAACGAGGAGCTGCGCGACGTCTTCGCACTCCGCGAAGAGGCGCTGGGAGAATAACCGATGTGGTATCGCGACTTTTATCCCCGTTATCCCCGCTCCCAGCCGAAAAAAACCAAGGGCGGCATCAAGGCCCAATCGAAGCAGGGCCAGTTCGGCAAGAGCTGGTGGGCCAAGCGCTGGATCGCCGTCCTCGAGAGCTTCCAGATCGGCGCTCGCCTGACGCGGGGCCGCTCCTATGCGCGGAGCGGCCAGGTGCTGTCGATCGACGTCGGCAAGGGAACGGTCAAGGCCAAGGTGCAGGGATCGCAAGCCACTCCGTATCAGGTGAGCATCCAGCTCGAGACATTGGCGGACAAGGACTGGGACAAGTTGCTGCACGCCCTGTCCGGCCAGGCGCTGTTCGTGGCCCGGCTGCTGTCGGGGGAGATGCCGCAGGACATCGAGACGGTCTTCGATCAGGCCGGACTGTCGCTGTTTCCGCACAAGCAAGCCGACCTGAAGACATCCTGTTCGTGTCCGGACTACTCCAACCCGTGCAAGCACATCGCGGCGGTGTACTACCTCATCGGCGAGGAGTTCGACCGCGATCCGTTCCTGCTGTTCCAGTTGCGCGGCCTGGGCCGTGACGAATTGCTCGCTCGCCTCAACGACCTGAATCAGCCGGCCGCCGCTCCCGAACCGGATCTCGAGAGTGCCGTGCCGGAATCGGAGAAGGAGCCATTGCCGGCGGCGCCGGAAGCCTTCTGGTCGATGGGCAGTCTGCCGGACGATCTCTATGGAGAGGTCGAGGTGCCGCGCGAGTCGGCCGCCTGGCCGAGGCGGTTGGGGAGCTTCCCCTTCTGGCGCGGCAGCGAACGGTTCCTTGACGCGCTGCAGACTGTGTATCGATCGGCGGCGCGTCAAGGGCTGACGACATTCCTGAATGAACGCAGCGAGTGATCGGCTTTGCGATTATTCATCAGTAAGCCATGCGGTTTATCCGCAATCTATTCGAACCGGGAAACTGAAGAATGGCTGTCGTCTCGGAAGGTTCGTCCACCTACCGAGACGCCACGCCGAACGCAGTCGGGTCGATGCCAAACTCGTACCACTCCTGAATGACGCAGCAGAGTGGCAAATGATCTTCGCGAGAGAATCATTCTTCATCGACACGTCCGTCCGCGAGCGCACAGGTCAGCAATCGACTTTTCAGCCGCTGCGATGTCGCGACGAATCTCCTCTAGCAATTCTTCTCGCTTGTGCTGATCCATAATACCCTCTCAATTCATAGTGCTGAACACACGTTGCTCTATTTTCGAGCCAAGATTCAAGGCCTGTCATGCCAGAAACCATGACTGTGCTAGAGAGTTTTTTGGCAAAGCTAAATGTTGTCAACGAGAGGTTACAGCAGGCACCAAGGCGCAACAATGACCTCATGGCTCATGAGAGGATGGAGTGACAGCCATGTGTCACTGAGGCTGTATCGTTCTTGCTAGTTAGTTGATTTTCGGCTTGGGAGCGTGAAAGGCTCTGGACACGCGGGGCGGGGCCGATTATGCTGCACGCTGCCAAAGTCGCGGAGGGCGAGTGGGGAGAAGACCATGACGGAAGAGGAATGGCTGAATGCGACCGACCTCGAATTGATGTGGCGTCAGATTCAGAACAATATGAGCGAACGCAAGACACGACTCTTCGCGTGCATGTGTTGCCGACGCCTCTGGAATCTGCTTGATGGTGCATGGCCTGCCGGAATAGCAGCCATCGAAGTTGTTGAGAGATTTGTCGATGGCTTGGCGATTCCATCTGAACTGGAGATCGCTCAATTCAACTTTAAGATTGCGCACAATCAATCAAACCATCGCCTTGGGGTTCGTGAC
>JBBSDR010000018.1:0-16449 GCA_038240465.1 Gemmatales bacterium | reverse complement strand
CTCCCCGTTCGCCTCCACCGGCAAGATATAGGCCCACTCCGGCGTTCGCAAACACCACTCGACCGCGGCGCCGATGCGCAGGCCGGCACAGGCATACTCGCGCGGTTCGATGCTCGCTTCCCCTTCGCGCGCCAGCGGCAGCAAGTTGTGGCCCTGCAGTTCCGGCGGGATCGGCAGACCGAAAGCAGCCAGCAGCGTCGGCGTCAGATCGACCGTCTGCGTCAGAGCGTTGACACGAAGGCCCTGCGACGGCGCGTGCGGCAAACGCAGGATCAAGGGGATGTGCAGCAGTTCCTCGTGCAGCCAGGGCCGATAGGGTCCACAGATGCCATGCTCTCCCAGGGCCTGGCCGTGATCCGCGGTGAGGATGATCAGGCAGTCGTCCGGCACTTCTTCGAGCAGCACGCCGAGTCCGGCATCGAGATAGCTCGCAGCGCCGGCACAGGTGCTTTGGATGCGGCAAAAATCGAGGTCATCCTCCACGTCGATCGGCCCGACAGGGGGATCGGGCCAGGGAGGCATGGGGTCTCCTTCGTCCTCTTCGTCCTCTTCGTCCACTTCCTCTACTTCGTCTTCGTCATCATCCTCGTCCTCTTCGCCGGTTTCGTCTTCGTCATCATCCTCGTCCTCTTCGCCGGTTTCGTCTTCGTCGAGATCTTCTTCTTCGGACTCGAAGAAATACGGAGCGCTGAAATCGGCGGGGACTTGCCAGGGAGGCAGCAGCGTGGCCAGATCGACCCACAGAAGCCAGTTGTCCGACGAGGCAAGCTCCTCCAGGGCGGTGCGGGCGACGTCGAGGGTCTGCTCCAGAAGCGGGCCGTCGTCCGCGGAGGTTACAACCTCAACCTCGTCCCAGCCCTGTGTGAATGCTTCAGGAACAGGCCGGCTGCCATCGGCGACAAGGATCGCGGTGACGCCCGCGCCGCGAAGGTTGGCGATCAGGTCGAAGGACGAGTCTGGCTTCTCAGGAAGGTCGGGAATGGGGAAGTGATGGCGGCCGTCGCGCCAGGTGCGGCGCGCGCTCGCGGCATCGGGGACGTCGGCCAGGTGCTGGTCGAAGACGATGCCCTCGGTTGCCAGACGATCCAGGGCCGGTGTCGAGATCCAGCCGTTGCCGTAGCAGCCGAGATAGCCCAGATGCCAGCCACGCACGCTTACCACAAGGACTCGCATACTCGTAATTGTACGGGGGCCGTTGCTTGACGGCCCCGCGCGAGAGCCTAAGAATGACAGGGAAGGTATTGCAGGCGGCGGCGAGAGGTCCTGTGCATCATGAGAGATCCTGTCGATCAAAAGCGCATTCAGGCCGCCGTGCGCGAGATCCTGCTGGCCGTCGGCGAGGACCCGGATCGCGACGGATTGATCGACACGCCGGCGCGTGTTGCGCGCATGTATGCCGAGCTTTTTAGCGGCCTTCATCAAGATCCCCGCGAGGTACTCTCGCGCACCTTCCCGGAAAAATACGACGAGATGGTGCTGGTCAAGGACATCGAGTTTGCTTCAATGTGCGAACATCATTTGCTCCCCTTCATGGGCAAGGCCCATATTGCCTACTTGCCCAATGGCCGGCTCGTCGGTCTGAGCAAACTGGCGCGCGCTGTCGAGATATTGTCGCGCCGGCCTCAGGTCCAGGAACGCATCACCGAGGAACTGGCCGACCTGCTGATGGAGAAGCTCGACGCTCGCGGCGTCGGCGTCGTTCTGGAGGCCACGCATACTTGCATGACTATTCGCGGCGTCCGCAAGCCCGGCTCGATCACCACGACAAGTGCCATGCGCGGCGTCTTCCGCGAAAATCCGCCGACGCGAGTCGAGTTCCTATCCCTGATCCACGGCAGAGCCAGGTGAGCCATGCTGCCGTTGTTCTGTCTGCGCCTCTCCCTGGGGATGATGGCCTCGCTGCTGATCCTGAACGCCGCGCAGATCAACCCGCGTTTTTATCGCACTCACTTCCTGACCGTCCTCGGACTCAGCAGCCTTGCCCTGGTCTCCATCCTGACGGCCGGCTCCGGGTTTCCATACTACCTTCTCCTGGCCCTTTTCCTGGCGTTCGCCGGCTCGTTCGTGTGGTCTCTCGAAGGGACGCCGGGCGGATACATTGTCATCCTGTTGACCCTCGCGGCCCTGGCCGCCACTCTCCATCCCGACGTCTCCTCCTGGCGCTCCCTGGACGCCAAACAATCGGCTCCCTGGTGGATCGCCGACGATCTGACGACGTCGGCTCTGCTGGGTTTCGTGATCACCGCCATGCTCATGGGCCATTCGTATCTCATCGCTCCGGCGATGTCGCTGGCGCCGCTCAAACGGCTGATGCTCGTTCTGTATCTCGCGCTGCTGGCGAGGGCGATCGTGGCGGGAGCGTCGCTGTGGTTGTGGACCGCGAGCGTCGCGCGCTTTAGTCTGACGGATGTGGCCCTGATGTGGCTGCCGCTGCGCTGGGGATTGGGGCTGATCGTCCCGGCTGTGCTGGGCTTCATGGCCTGGCGGACGACGATCCTGCGCAACACGCAGTCCTCGACCGGCATTCTCTACGTTACTGTCGTATTTGTCTTCCTCGGCGAGCTGACCGCCCAGCTGCTGCTCAACGTGACCGGATACTTCTTGTGAACATTCGTTTTCTCTGTCCGAATTGTGAGCGTCCCGGAAGCGCGAGTACGGGAACAACCTGGCGCTGTCCGGGTTGCGATCATCTCCTGACCGTGGCGGAGCCATCCGCCACCGCTGCCCCGGCAGGGCTGACGCTTCACAGTTGCGCCGTGTGCGGCAATCATGAACTGTACAAGATGAAGGGCTTTCCGCACTGGTTGGGCCTGACCATTCTGACGGTCGCGTGTGTGTCGTTCATGACGCTCAACGCGATGCGTTTGCAGTGGTGGGCCTGGGGAATGCTGATCGGGTCGGCGGTCATCGACGGCGGACTGTATCTGCTGGTCAAGGACGTCGCGGTGTGCTATCGCTGCGGCAGCCATCATCGCGGCGTCGGCCGCTCCGGCAACGATCCCTTCGAGTTGACCATTCACGAGCGCTATCGTCAGGAAAGGATTCGCCTGGAAGAGACCCGCCGCGCCCCTTCTCCGCCGAGATGAACCCGGCGGCTCGCCCTGCACTGCTCAACACAGCGGCGCAATCGGCTTCCCCTGCGTGAAGCGATAGGGCCGCTGCTGGGCGTCGCGGAACTCGGCGTCGGGACCGATGCCCAGCAAGTGAAAGATCGTCGCCGCCAGGTCGGCCGGCGTCCAGGCATCGCCCGTTGGCTGGCCGCCCTGGCGATCGGTCTGGCCGATCACCTGGCCGCTGCCGATGCCGCCGCCCGCGAAGAAGCAGGGAAAGACGTCGCCCCAGTGATGCCGGCCCGGAGTGAACACTTCTCCCGACGCATTCCGCCCGCCGGGACTGATCGGCGAGATGCGCGGCGTCCGCCCCATCTCGCCGCACATGACCACAAGCGTCTCGTCGAGCAGGCCGCGCTGTTGCAGATCGTCGAGGAAGCCACTCAGCGCGCGATCCAGCGACGGCAGCAGCTTGCTCTTGAGATCGCGGAAGGCGTTCTGGTGCGTATCCCAGCCGCGCAGGTTGACCTGCACCATGCGCACGCCGGCCTCGACCAGACGGCGAGCGACGAGAAAGCCCTGTCCCCACTCTTCAGGTCCGTACAGATCGCGGACCCGCTGCGGTTCTTGCCCCAGATCGAAGGGATTATGCCCGCCTGGCTTCGTCATCAGCGCCAGCCGCAGGGCCTGGTGACGATGTGCGTCCCATGCCGCAGTGACGCCGGATTGCTCGGCACGATCGAGGCCGCGCTGCAAGTTCTCCAGTTGCTCGAGCAGGCGGACCCGGCCGCGCAACTGCGACACGGCGAGGACAGGGCCGCTGCCGAGATCGGGCAGGCGAAACGTGGCATCGCGGCAACTGCTGTTGTCCCACCATGCCTTCGGTCCCTTGCCCGCGGCGCGAGCGGGATCGTTGGGATCGTCGTGGCTGAAGCAGTTGGGACACGAGCCGGCGGGATCGGGTGAGCGGCAGGGTGGCGCAAGATCGACGCCCCAGCGGTCATAGCGCGGCCCGAGCAACCCAGGACCGCGGCCGGGATAACGCATCAGCGCCAGACGCGGCAATTCGATGACCGAGGGCAAGACCACACTGGGCCGGGGCGGCAAGGCATAGGCCAGGAGCGAGGCCATCGACGGCCACTCGAACCGGCCCGAACGCGGCGCGGTGATGCTGGCATTCGTGTCGCCCAGGGGCAACTCGGTCGTGCCGGTGTGGAGCAGATAGCTGCAACTGTTGTGTTCGTTGCGGAACTCGCGGCCGGTGATGTGGTGCATCGTCCGCACGAGCGAAAACCGATCGGCCCTCTGAGCGAGCCGCGGCAGATACTCGCAGAAGCGAACGCCGGACAGCCTGGTCTGCGTGGTGCCGTATTCGCCGCGGATGCCGTCAGGGGCGTCCGGCTTGGGATCGAAGGTCTCATGCTGCGAGGGACCCCCGGACTGGAAGATGAAGACGACGGACTTCGCGCGGATCCGTCCGCGCGATAGCGGTGCCGCGTGAGATTCGAGCCGAAACAGATCGCTCAGGCCGACTCCAAGCAGACTGAGGCCGCCGACGTGGAGCAACTCGCGGCGTCCGAGGATGGGATGGTCCTGGGGCTGACATCCATTGCGTTGCATGACCGGTTTTCCCGTGCTGGACAATCAAGAGCGCTTTTTCCTTGCCTCCGCTAGTATAATTCCTGTAAGACGTAAGGCCGTCATTAAATTGCTGGATGTGGGTTGCCCTCCGCCACAGAAAAAACAAGGAGCCTCTCATGCCTGCTGTTCTGTCCGACATCGTCGCCGAAATCAAGGCCCTCAAGGAACGCGAAAACGCGACCATCCTGGCCCACTACTACCAGGAAGGCGAGATTCAGGAACTGGCCGATTACACCGGCGACAGTCTCAATCTCGCCCGCGCCGCCACGAAAGTGATGACCTCGACCATCGTCTTCTGCGGCGTTCACTTCATGGCCGAGACCGCCAAGATCCTCAACCCGAAGAGCCGGGTGCTGATGCCCGACCTGCTGGCCGGCTGCTCTCTCGCGGACTCCTGCCCGGCCGACAAGCTGGCCCGCTATCAGGAGATGCTGCGAATCAACGGGCGGCGCTTCCAGACCATCACCTACATCAACTCGACCGCGGCCGTGAAGGCCCTGTCGGACTGGGTCGTCACCTCCGGCAACGCTCAGGAGATCGTTCGCCGCGTCCCCGACGACTTCGAGGTCCTGTTCGTGCCGGATCGCCACCTCGGCCAGTACATCAGCGAGGTGACCGGCCGCAGGATGATCCTGTGGAATGGCTCGTGCATGGTGCATGAGATTTTCAGCGTCGGCGATCTGCTGGCGCAAAAGAAGAAGCTGCCCCGGTCGATCACGATTGCTCATCCCGAGTGTCCGGCCAATATTCGCGAACACTCGGACTTCGTCGGCGGCACCGAGGCGATGGTGCGCTACGTCAACGGCATCGTCGAGCCGACGGACTTCCTCGTCGCGACCGAGGCGAACATGCTCTGGCAGCTCGAGCATCAGGTGCCGCGGCATCGCTATCATCCCGTACCGGGCATCACCTGCGCCTGCAACAAGTGTCCGCACATGGGCCGCAATACACTCGAGAAACTGCGGGACTGCCTGGCCAACGGCGCCCCCGAAGTGACCTGGCAACCCGAGTTCGATCGCGCCAAGGAAGTCCTCGAACGCAGCTTGTTGAAGTGATCGCTGGGCGAGCGGGGTGTGTGAACGCTCCGGTGAGGTCCGAAAACCGGGGCGTTTATACGCCTCGCTCGCCTGGTTCCCACAGCCCTTTCCTGGGGTTCAGGGTGCCTCCGGGGACGGCACCCTCCCATTGCCCGGGTCGCTCCACTCAGCCAGGGCCATAGCCGCATCGGCAACGAGGGTGAAGTGGCCGAGAAGGACGCAGGCGTTGAGGATCTCGATGACCTGCTGAGTGCATTCGCACAGCTTCAGTTCACCGCCGATTTTGAGAAGGCGGCGCTGCAAGCCGATCAGCTTGGCGAGGAAGACGCTGTACATGCACTCGGGCGTCTTTGGCCCCAGGCACAAGGCGATGCGCGGACAGCCGCCCTCCTGGCCGAGGTGCAGCACCTCGTTAAACATCTGATAAATCTCGTGTTCCTCAAGCCTCAGCTTGGCAAGCCGGACGCAGGCGACAGTGCCGTGCCGCTCGACAACGATGTGACGGTAAGTGTTTGCCATGAGCGATCCCCGCTTGGGCCACGATCCCAGGCGATTCTACCAGTTCGAGGAGGGTGATACCAGCGGGAGGTTCAGCAATCCAGAAGATGAAGGGGCCACCGGCTCTCCCAGCAGACCATCCTCTGACAGACCAACAAGGCAAACCGGAAGCCGTTGACGCATCAGGGCCGGAAGGTGTCCGCGAAAGCCGACCGGGACATACCGGCACGATGTTCCGCGCACCATGCCAGGCTCTCCCCCCGGTCCCTCGACCAGCACGTCTAGCGTCATTCCGAGCAGACTGCGACGATAGTCTTGAGCCAGTTCCGCTTCCAGTTCGCGCAGCCGTTCACGCCGTTCGGCGACGACGGCCGGCGCGACAGTCTGCTTCAACAGGGCCGCCGGGGTTCCCTGACGTGGACTGTACGAGAAAACGTGGACCTTGCAGAAGCCGACCTCACGCACGACCGCGCAGGTCGCCTCGAAATCCTCGTCCGTCTCGCCGGGAAAGCCGACAATGACGTCGGTGCTGAAGGCCGGACGGTCGAGCGCCTCCTTGATGCGCTCACAGCGCTCGACGAAGCCGGCCCGCCGATAGCGCCTTCGCATGGCCGACAGGATTCGATCGCTGCCGCTTTGCAAGCATAGATGCAGATGCGGACAGACACGCGGCTCCTCCGCCATGGCGCGGATGAGGTCGTCGCGCGCTTCGGCGGCTTCGAGACTGCTCAGACGAATGCGGAAATCTCCCGACAGCCGGCCCAGCCGTTCGAGCAGATGCCACAAACGAGTCCATTCCTCACGAGGCCGGCCCTTGCTCCGGTCGATGCCATAATGGCCGAGATGAATGCCCGTCAGGACAATCTCGTGATAGCCGGCCTCGATCAGCCGGCATACCTCTTCCTCGATCTCCTGGACGGAGCGGCTGCGCAGGACGGGCCGAACCGTTGGGATGATACAGTAGCTGCAATTGAGCAGGCAACCGTCCTGCACCTTGACGAAGGCTCGCTGATGTCCGTCGAAGCGCGAGATGCCATCGATGGGGATCGTGACGCCGAACGGCTCGAGTTCTTCGAGCAGTTTCTCCTTGTCGGCAATGACCTTCGTCACGCCCGGCAGCTTGCCGACAGCGTCGGGATCGCGCGTGGCATAGCAGCCCATGACGACGACTTCGGCGCCGGGATTTTGCGCGGCGAGACGGCGGATGACCTGACGGCTCTTGGCATCGCCTTCGTGCGTGACCGTGCAGGTATTGACGACGCACAGATCGGCGCGCGTTCCGTCCTCGGCTTCGAGGTAACCATTGGCCTCGAGCAGTTCCTTGACGTACTGCGTCTCGTACTGATTGACCTTGCAGCCCAGGGTCAGCAGCCGGACGGTGCGGGGGAAAGTCATGGGATATTCCGGGGAATCGAGCTTCGGGTCACTCGGTTGGTTCGATGCTCATGTCGGCCAGACTCTCGACCGTCACGCAGGCATCGAGCCAGGCGTCGAGCCGGTTCGTGTCCTCCATCCTTTTGATGACCTCTTCCGTGGCCCGAGGCAGTTTCCCGAACCGCCGGCGCAGCAGACGCAGGAGAACATCGCGCTTCGCCTGCGTTGCCCCCTCATCCCGAAACATGTCAGCGATCGTTCGTTTCATCTCCGAAACCTCCTGCTGGTCTTGCTCCCCGCTTACCGTTTTTTCGATCAGACGCTGTAGATCTTGATGTTCCTCGCCTGGCCGGACGTGGTAGATCAAGGCGTGAATGTACGACAGCAACTCAAGCCAGCGCAGCCGTTCCTCATCGGGCATTTCGTCGAGTTGATCGAGTACGCGCTGCAACAGCGACTGGAAGACGTCCGAACCTGCTCCTCGCTGCTGCACGAGTCTCAACACCCAGCCAAGGAAACCGCCGTGGCTCTCCAGCTCATGAGCGGCCAGAGCCGGCAGATTCACGAACAGCGGCTCCAGTTTCGGCGTCGTTGTCTTGAACGCTCCGGCCTGCTCGATCAGGTCATCGAGTGTTCCCAGAGACTCCCAGCGACGTGAGCCACTGTAGAACACGACCGCCAGAATCGGCTGCAGGCGAATTCCTCTGAGTGAATTGTGGCGCTGTCCCCAGGCGCGGACCTGACCCTTCCAGATCTGCACCATGTAGTCGAGGACGCGGAAGATCATCAAGGAGTCCGGCTCGGACTGATGCTCGATCAAGACATAGAGGATGACCGGCCGGCGCGGACGGCCTCTGGAACGCCGAAAGGGGATCGTCACCACCAGGTCGGACTCGACGTGGCGAAAATCGCCGGCCACATAGGACGTGGGATCGATCTTCATCCTGGAGAAATCGAGGGCGTCAACAAGCTCTGAACCCGCGATTTGCAGCAGATCGCGCACGTTGGCAGCGTTGTGCAGCAGCAGCTTCAGGCCGTTCTCGGGAAACTGGCGGATAATCTCTCTCAGGCGCGGCGACGTCATGGCATGATACTCCTTGCGCGACCGAAGCTTCTCTGCTGGCACCGGAGGATGGAACCTATAATACAGCTTGTGAATGTTTCATGGAACAGGAGCGAGGCTTCCCATGCCGCCAATGACCCTGACCGAGAAAATCCTTGCCCGTCACGCCGGCCGCGATGGCGTCGTGCCGGGCGATAACATATGGATTGACGTCGATGTGCTGATGACCCATGACGTCTGCGGTCCCGGCACCATCGGCATCTTCAAGCAGCACTTCGGCAAGGATGCGAAGGTCTGGGACAGGGAAAAAGTGGTCATCATCCCGGATCACTACATCTTCACCGCCGACAAGATGGCCAACCGCAACGTCGATGTCCTGCGGCAATTCGCCGCCGAGCAGGACCTGCCGTACTACTACGACGTCGGCAGCGATCGCTACAAGGGCGTCTGTCACATTGCCCTGCCCGAGGAGGGCCACACCCGGCCCGGCGAGGTGCTGATCGGCACCGACAGCCACACCTGCACGGCCGGGGCGTTCGGCGAGTTCGCAACAGGTGTTGGCAACACCGACGCCGGCTTCGTCATGGGTACGGGCAAGACCTGGGTCAAGGTGCCGCCGACGATGCGGTTCGTCTTCCACGGCACGATGCCCCCGTGGCTGATGGCCAAGGACCTGATCCTGGCTGTCATCGGCGACATCGGCTGCGACGGCGCCACCTACCAGGCCATGGAGTTCGACGGCGACGGCGTCTATGCGCTGAACATCGAGGAGCGCATGACGCTGTGCAACATGGTCATCGAGGCCGGCGGCAAGAACGGCGTCATCGCTCCGGACCAGGTCACGCTCGACTTCGTCAACGCCCGCGATAAGAACCACAAGCCTTACAACGTCCTCAAAAGCGATGCGGGCGCGAGCTACGTCTTCGAGAAAGTCTACGACGTGACGAAACTGCAGCCGGTGATTGCCAAACCGCACAGTCCCGACAACCGCGCCTTTGTCAGCGAGATCAAGGGAACGAAGCTGGATCGCGCCTACATCGGCTCCTGCACCGGCGGCAAGATAACGGACTTCCGCGCCGCCGCGCGCATCCTCGATGGCAAGGTCGTCCGTATCGACACGTTCGTCGTCCCCGCGACAAGTGAGATCGCGCGCGGATTGAAGACGGAGATACTGAACGGCCGCTCGCTGGAAGAGGTATTTCTGTCGGCGGGCGCGAAGATCGGCGAACCATCGTGTGCCGCGTGTCTGGGTGGGCCAGCCGACACGTTTGGCCGGCTGAACGGTCCGCTGAGTTGCATCAGCACGACGAACCGCAATTTCCCGGGCCGAATGGGCCACAGGGAGGCGAAGGTGTATCTGGCCAGTCCGCTGACCGTGGCGGCGAGCGCCGTAACAGGTGTGATTACTGATCCGCGCGATTACCTGGCGTGAGTATCTCGACTCAAGGAGGATCGATGAACCCGGAAACCGAAGCTGCCCCCACGCTGAGTTCCACTCCGGCTGCGGCAGGGAAGGAGAATGGCGCGGAACTCGTCATTCCAGCGGATTGCATACCCAACTACGACACTCTTGTCATCAGGGACGATACTCCCGTGGAAAACATGTTCGCCGAAAAACTGTATCGGCTTCTCACCGAGTCGCTGCACAGTTGCTGGAAGCCCGAACCGAACAGGCCCTTTTTGGCGATGGCAAACGTCGGCCTGTTCTTCGCGCTGAAACAACCGCCCGTCGTCCCAGACGTCATGCTCAGCCTGGGCGTCCGCGTGGAGGGTGATCCGTCGTCGAAGGAGAACAACTCCTACTTCATGTGGAAGTTCGGGAAACCGCCGGACGTGGTCATCGAACTCGTCTCCGATCGTCGGGGTGGTGAGGATTCAACGAAGAAGCAGCGCTACGCCAGCATCGGCGTGCCGTATTACGTCATCTTCGATCCCGACAAATACCTGAGTGAGGACATCCTGCGTTCCTTCGGTTTGCACGAGGGCAAGTACTCGCCGATCCCTGGCAACTGGTTTGCCAACGTGGGACTGGGAGTGACTCTCTGGGAATCCTCCTACGAAGACCATCCGGCAACGTGGTGGCTGCGCTGGTGTGACCGCGAGGGCAAGCTGATCCCAACGGGGAAGGAACTCGCCGACCTCGCCCAGCAACGGGCGGACCTCGCCCAGCAGCGTGCCGAATGCTACGCGGCCAAACTTCGTGCCGCGGGAATCGATCCGGACGCTTGAACAACAGTATCTCATGAGGGTAGCGATGAGCTTGCAACCGATCATCTCCGGCAAGGCGTACGTCCTGGGCGACAACGTCGATACCGACCAGATCATCCCCGCTCAGTATCTGACGTTCAATCCCTCGATTCCCGAGGAGTACCGCCAGTTCGGCAAGTACGCTCTCAGCAGCGTGCCGCCCTCGCAGGCCGGTCTGCCCAAGGGACACGTTCCCTTCCACACGAAAGACGAGTTCGTCTCCGACTACACCATCATCGTCGGCGGCAAGAACTTCGGCTGCGGCTCATCGCGCGAACACGCTCCGATTGCCCTTGATGCCGCCGGCATCAAGGTCGTCATCGCCCAGTTCTACGCCCGCATCTTCTATCGCAACGCCGTCAACGGTGGCTATCTCATCCCTTTCGAGTCCGCCTCACGTCTGTGCGAGACGGTCTGCACCGGCGATGAACTGCGGCTCGAAACCGAGTCAGCAAAACTGCATAACCTGACGACGGGCGAGGTCTACGAGTTGAAGCCGCTCGGCGACGTCGCGCCGATCCTCGAAGCGGGCGGGGTCTTTCCCTACGCGCGCAAGGTCGGCATGCTCAAGGCGTGAGCGTGTTGCCGCTTGCGGACTCAGAACAGTTGACGTTGCCGTCCCGGCTCGATCAGGGTGTGAGCCAGCCGCCGCTGCGGCGCGCTGACGGGATAGGAACCCAACTCCCCCGGCTCCAGCCAGCGGCCCTCCTGATAGAAGTCCGAATGGAACCGTCCGCCCTGGTGCAACGCCTCGAAGCAAACCATCGTGATACGATAGCGGGTCACTCCGTGCCGAATCGTCAGCAACTCCGGCCCGAGTCTGCCCGCGTATCCCGTCAGACTCTTCAGCAGACGAAGTGCCGCCTCCTCATGCGTCTCTCCTGGCGCGAGTTCGCCGTGCGGGAACTCCCACAGGTTCCCCCAGCGGCCTGCCTCCGGACGGCGAACCAGCAGCACGCGCTTGCCGCGCCGCAAGACGACGGCCGCCTCGCGCACCTCGACTGTCGCCGGCGGCGCGGGACGATACGGGATGGCCTCCTGCAATCCCAGTTTCTTCGCGGCACACTTCGTCTTCAGCGGACACTCCTCACAGCGCGGGAATGAAGGCGTGCAGACCAGGGCGCCCAGTTCCATCAGCGCCTGGTTGAAGTCGCCCACTTGTTTGCGCGGCAGAATATCCTCCGCTGCCTGCCAGAGCCAGCGCCGCAGCGGGCCGCGCGTCGGGTCTTCCGTGCGGCCAAAGAGCCGGCACAGGACGCGCACACTGTTGGCCTCCAGGATCGGTAAGCGAACGTCGAACGCCTGGGAGAGGACCGCGTTGCGCGTGTAGCGCCCCATGCCCGGCAGGCCGGACAACACCACGGGATCGGCAGGGATACTGCCGCCCTGCTCGAGTTGCAAGCGTCGAGCGGCCCGGTGCAGATCGCGCGCCCGGCGATAGTAGCCGAGGCCCTCCCAGAGACGCAGGACGGCTTGCTCCTCCGCGGCGGCCAGGGCTGTCAGCGTTGGAAAGGCTTGCAGGAAGCGCTCGTAGTAGGGAATGACCGTCGCGACCTGCGTCTGCTGGAGCATCACCTCGCTGATCCAGATGCGGTATGGATCGCGCGTGTGCCGCCAGGGCAGGTCGCGCCGGCAGCGCGCGAACCAGGACAAAAGACGCTGCCCCAGCCAGCGACGCAGCGCGGCCGGGGCAGACGGGAGATCGGGAATGGACATGCGGACTCAGCGCGGGCGGCGCATGTATTTTTCGAGCAGGGCCTTGGCCGCGTTGGACGTGTTCGCCGGCGCGGCCGGCTTCGCCTCGTCCTTCTTTTCGCCGCCCTCGCCGGGAGGCGCGATGCCAAGGTCCATGACGGTGCTGCCCTCGGGGACCTCGCCGCCACCCAATCCAAGGCTGCCCTCCGAGTCATCCTGCAACGACAGCAGCATCGCCGCGACCGAATCGTCGTCGCTCGACGCCTCTTCGGCGGCAGTCCTGGCTGGCTCGGGCTTCGGAGGAGGCGGGGGAGGCGGGGGAGCTTTCTTCTCGGCGGGTTTCGGAGCCGGCGCCTTGGTCGGAGGAGCAGGAGTCGGCCGATTGACCGCGGCGGCCGCCTCGATCTTGACCGTGAACTCCAGAGGACCGACCTTGAGGTTGTCGCCCTCGTGAAGCTCGACCTCGCCCTTGACCGGTCCCTCGTTGACGAAGGTGCCGTTGGTCGAGTCGAAGTCGCGGAGGAACACTCGCCCGTCACGCTGGATCAGAGCACAATGGCGTTTGCTAATCGAGGGGCTGGCCGGGCGCAGATGGCACTGGGGGTCCCGCCCAATGACGAACTGCGCCTGGGGAATGTTGAGGACCTTGCCTTCCTGCTTGCCTGCTGTCATCACGACGAGACTGAGCTTCATGAGGAACAACCTCGCTGCCCGGTTACGGAGAGACTTCTCGAGGACACTCCACACCTCGGAGGGACCTCGCTTGCTGACGCTCGCGGAAGCGAAAGAACGTATCACCCCACTCGTCTCCGAGTCAATCGGAGAACACCAGGCGATAGAATGGTGGAGAATACGATGTATTGTAGAACCCGAGGCGCAACCCATGCAACAGAAAACACGAGGGCGGGCCGTTTTCCTCCTCTTCCTCTCGTTTTGGCCGGCCGGCTGCTCCGGCATCTCCACACCCGGCCCGGACGAGCCGGAGGAGAAGCCCCTGGCTGGCGTCACTCTGCGCGTCTGCTGTCCGGATGAGTTGAGCCGGATCGTCGTTGCCGAGACCAGCAAGGGCTGGAAGCATCGTGTCGGGCTGCGCTCTCTCGAAGCCGTCGAGTTTGCGAAGGGCGAACCCGAAGAACGGGCCGACGTCTGGGTCCTGCCTGCCTGCGCTCTGCCGCGCTGGGCCGCCGCGGACAGGCTGATGCCCCTGCCGGCTGAACTTGTGGCCCGGGGCGAACGCTTCAACTGGCCGGGGCTGCTGCCGGTCTACCGCGAACTACTGCTGCGCTGGGAGAGCGACTCCTTCGCCGTACCGCTCCTCGGCGACGCGCCTCTGTGCTTCTACCGCAAGGACCTGTTCGCCGATGCCGGCCATCAGGACGCCTTCGCCAGGCGAACGGGCCGCCAACTCGCGCCGCCCGCGACCTGGGACCACTTCGCGGACATCGCCGAGTATTTCCGCGATGCCCGCGCGCCGGGCAAAGACACGCCGAGTCTTCCTCCGCTGCCGAAACGCGACGAGGACCTGGACCGCCTCTTCTATACGATTGCTGCCTCGACGGCTCGCAAGATGCTCGAGATCGACGAGGACTCCAGGGACGCCACTGAAGACGATCTGTTCGCCTTTCACTTCGACCTGGAGACCGGTAAGGCCCGCATCTCCGCCCCTGGTTTCGTGTTCGCCCTGAAGTTGCTCCAGCGTTTCCAGGCGTGTTCTCCTTCTAACCCCGAGGCCGCGCCCCGGGAGAGCTTTCGCAAGGGGGGTGACAGCGGCCCCGTCCTGTGTCTCGGCGACGCCCGCCTGCTCGGCGCGTACCAGGCGGCGGACTCTCCCGTCCGCGACCGGGTGGGCGTCTGTCGGGTCCCGGGCAGCCACGTCTTCTTCTCCGGCCGCACGGGACAGAAGCAAACGATGAGTGAGGGACGAGTCAATCGAGTTCCCTACCTCGGAAGTGGCGCTTACGTCCTGGCCGTCCCTCGTTCCGCCCGCCAACCCACGGCTGCTTTCGAGTTGCTGGCCGAGATCGGCGGACGCGAGATGGGACAGCAAATCGTCCTCGACTCGCGCTGGGGGGGAGGACCGACACGCCTGGAACATCTCGACGAGCGCTTTGATAGCTGGCGGTTGCCGCGCGAGGAGGCGGAGCGAACGCGGACCATCCTGCGCGAGACGATCCAGCCCAACCTACGCAATCCGCTCCTGTGTCTGCGTCTGCCGCGCGAACACATTTTCCGCGCGGCCCTGGTCGCGAGATTGCGTCCCGCCCTGGCTGTTGGCAAGGCATCGGCCGACGAGGTCTTGCAAGAGGTGGCGCGCGAATGGGACGCGCTGATCGCGCCGCACAGGGCGGACCATATCAGGGACTATCGGCTCAGTTTGGGCCTGACACGCTGAGGGGTTCAGGCGGCGTTGCGTCGGGAAGCGCTCGAAAACGGCAGAATGACCGGCTTGGGTCCCCTCTCGTCAAGGGGTCGCACCATCCGGCTGCGCCAGCCGAGGCGGACGATCAGGGCGGCCAGGGAAATCAGGGCAATGGCGAGTCCCTCGAAGCGCAGCACGGCCGGCTCACCCCAGCGGTCGGCGGCAGGGCCGATGAGCAGGTTGCCGAGAGGCCCGGCCCCGAACAGCACAATGGAATAGACGCCCATGACCCGGCCGCGATTCCGATCGGTGGCGCAGAGTTGGAAGACCGATTGACTGGTGGTGAAGAAGAAAATCAGGCCCGCACCCACAAGCGCGCAGCAACCCGCCCCGGGTACGAGTGCGGTTGCAAAGGACAGCCCGACCATGCCCGCTGTGGCCAGGACGATGCCGATGCTGATGAACAGCCAGCGCCGGGCCAGCGATCCGAACGCAGCGACCAGGAAAGCGGCTGTCAGCGCGCCCACGCCCAGGGCGCTGAGTAAGGCGTTGTAGCCGGTGTCTCCCGCACCGAGTTGCCTGTCGGCAAAGGCGGGCAGCAGGGCGAGAAGGGGCCAGCCAAACAGGGTGACGGCCACTGTCAAAGGCAGCAAGATGACGAGAACGGGATGGTTGGCCACAAAGCGGAAGCCTGTGGCGACGGCGTTCCAGCTATCGCTTTGCTCGCGCGGCGGAGCGGGGGCGGTGATGCGCATGTGAGCCAGGGCGGCCAGGACGGCGAGAAAACTCAAACCGTTGAGCAGAAAGCAGAACTCGACTCCTCCCAGCGGCAGTAGCTGATGGCACAGAAGAGGACCGGCCGCCCGCGCCAGGTTGAACAGCAGCGAGTTGAGTCCGACGGCGTTGACCAGGTCTTCCTTGCCGACCATCTCGACGAGGAACGCCAGCCGGGCCGGGAGATCGATGGCGTTGACGACGCCGATAGCCAGGCTTATCACCAGCAGATGCCAGACGGTTTCTTCCCCGCTGTAGACGATCAGCGCCAGCAGAAAGGCGAGGACCATCAGAGCGGTTTGCGTCTGGAAGACGAGGCGGCGCTTGGGCAGACGGTCGGCGAGGACCCCGCCCCAGGGACCGAGCAGGAAGGCAGGCAGCATCTGGGCGGCGGCGACGATGGCCGGCCAGCGCGAAGTGCCGGTCAGGTGATAGGCCAGCCACATCAGGGCGGCGAGTTGAATCCACGAGCCAGCCAGTGAGACCAACTGGCCGAAGAAGAAGAGACGATAATTGCGATGGCGCAGGGCGCGGAAGGGGCTGAACCAGCTTCGCCCGCCTTCCGGGGAGCCGGCAACAACGACCTCGTGAGCCGACAGGGATTCATGGGCAGCCATGCGCGACACGGTAGCAACAGGCCCGAGGAAATCAAGACGAGTTTGCCGCACGGACCAGCCCCGACCGCTACCAGCCCCGAGCGCGAGCGAGGGG
>JBBSDR010000017.1:0-16632 GCA_038240465.1 Gemmatales bacterium | reverse complement strand
GGAGCGGAGCGCGTCCGGCGTTTGATCGCCACGCGCTCCGCTCCGAGGACTCCGCGTCGCGGCTAACCATAATTTCTGAGAGAATGAGGATGTCCACCGAAACAATCAAGGCCATTGACGTCCACGCCCACTACGGCGACTATCGCTGCGGCAAGCCCGACCTCGTCAATGAACTGATGACGGGGGACGCCCGGGTCGTTGCCGAGCGCGCCCGCCGGGCCAACGTTCGGCTGACCATCGTCTCGCCGCTGGAAGCCCTGTTGCCGCGGGGCCGCGGCAACGCGGTGTCAGGCAACCGCAATGCCGCCCGGATCGTGGCCGAAACGCCGGGCCTGCTGCAGTACGTCGTCATCGATCCGCGAGAGCCTGAGACCTACCGTCAGGCTGAGGAACTGCTGAAACAGCCTTTCTGTGTCGGCATCAAGATCCATCCGGAAGAACACGTCTATCCGATCAACGAATTTGGAGCGACCCTCTTTGAATTCGCGGCGAAACACAAGACAGTTGTGCTGTCCCACAGCAGCGAGCGGAACAGTCTGGCCGCGGACCTCGTCGATTGGGCCAACCGCTATCCCGAAATGAAGCTGATCCTGGCCCACATCGGTTGCGGCTGGGACAACGACTACACGCACCAGGTGCGCGGCGTGCAGCAGAGCCGGCACGGCAATGTCTTCGCCGATACGTCCAGCGCCCGGTCGATCACGCCCAACCTCATCGAATGGGCCGTTCGGCAAATTGGGGCCGACCGCGTTCTGTTTGGAACCGACTCTCCGTTGTACGTTACCGTCATGCAGCGTCTTCGCGTCGATCTGGCCGACCTGACCGACACCGAGAAGAGAATGATTCTCCACGAGAACGCGGAGAAACTATTTGCTTTGTCTTGAGTCTCTGAGACACACGGGACGAAGCAGCCCGATGACTCCATCTTGAGGTGTCGCCATGAGATGCGCATCGACGCCCTGTCGGGGTTGCTCAAGGATGAGGACGCCGCTGCACGCAAGACCGCGGTGCTGGCCCTGGGCAAGATCCCGGGGCAGGAGAGAAAATGATCCCGCCAGGGGTTCTACTCATTACAGCTGACTTCGGCGAGCATCTGCTCGAGCCAACACTTCCGGACGTCCAGGGAGCCGAAAGAGGGGCGTGATGAGACCCGAGGTTCCGTACTCGAAGCTGATAAAACTCGCCTCGACTGGTATCGTCAACACACCAAGAAGCAAATCCTGCCGAGCTTCTCCTGATCGGAATTTATCGTCATGTATCGTCAACATTGACTTTGAAGCTGTAAACTTCTGATCGGTCGAGTCCCAGAAGTTTGGTCTGAGGAGAGCGATCGGCTCGAAGAGCCAGTTGCACTCCTCAGCCGTCCTCTCCAGTTGACACCCAACGATTGCGACTTTCTCATTTACCCAGACGACTCCATTTACTCGAAACCGAAGCCCGCCCATCTTTGAACCAGACCAGCAGGCACGCAGATCGGCGACCGAATTCTCTAATTCTCGAATTTGCGCCTCTCGTTCCAACTCCTGCACCGATTTCTCGACGTGTCGGGGGGACTCGACGAAGAGATTTGGCGATGCAGGGGGGCCGGCCGAGGCAACTCGACCTTGTAAGGCCTTATTGAGGCCGATATGGAAACAGACTAAGCAGATGCATGTCAGCAAGCCGACCAGCAACGTTGCAAGTCTTTTCTGAAATTGTGTCGGCATGGTGGCTCTCCCAGATATTGGGTAACTTCTCCCGGCTGACTATACCATTCTCCTCATGGCGTCAGCAACCCCCGCGCGTTATTCCGCAAGTTCTCTTCCATCAACTCCGCGATGAGCGGCACGAGCGAGTTGCCGTCCCACGTCTGCTTGCGAGCGAGTTGTACGTCCTCGACCATGCCGCGATCGACATGGATGATGCGCCGCTTGGCCTGGCCGCCGATCGCGCCGCGGCGCTCGATCCCGGCCGGCGGCACATAGAACGTGTTCTCCTTCCCTCCGCGCAGCGGCAATCCACTCGCATCAACCAGGCACTTACCGCCGATGCGAGTCGAGATGAACTGCTGCAGTCCTGCTTCCGCCGCGAATAGAGGAAAGCTCTGTACTGCCTCGATTCGCAGCGCCATGCCGATCACGCCCTCACGCGCCCGCACCACCACCTCATCCCCGCGATTGGCCATCTTCTTGCGATCCCACCACTGAACCCGCGCATGATCGGCGCCGCCCAGCGTCTTTTGCGGCTCGATGACCCGGCGACGCTCCGGCGACGAATGCTCATCGCGTCCCTCGCGCTCCGGTAAAAACTGCCAAAGCTCATATGTCCCCTTGAGTTGATCGACGATCGCCGCATAGGCCGCCGTCAGCGCCCACAATGGCTCCGGCTCCTCGCTGAAGATGGCCAGAGTCACCTCGTCGGGCCGATCGAAACGCAAGACGTACAGCGCTCGCAACAGCGCATCGAGACGCTGTGTTCCCTCGTCGCGCGATTCTGACAGCGACTCGACGTCCAGTGGCCCCTCGCCCTGCAAGCCGAGAATTGCCTCATCTTCACGAGCGCAGGCCAGGCGCATCTGCTCGTTCATGTCGTCGCGCAATTCGCGGTAGTGCGGCAGCTTCGTCAAGCCGCGTGCGTCCTCGCTGAAGGCGTTGCGTTTCCCCTCGCGCTGCCGCTTCTCAATGCGTTCCAGACGGAAAATCTCGTTCAGCACCTCGCGCATCTCGGCACAGCGATTCAGTCCCTGAGTCTGGCGCCGCAATTCGACACAGCCCAACGCCAGCCGGGACGCTTGCACTTCCGCGCCGCCGGCCGACACCTGCCGGCCCTCGTCATCAGTGCGGGCGCGGACGGTGATGTCGAGCAGAGCGTCCTTCATGCCGACGGTCACGCGCAGGGGAGTGTCGGCCGTGTACTGATTCATCTGCTCGGCCAGCGGCGCCAGCAGTTCGCGCTCGATGGCTCGCTTGAGTGGCCGCGCTCCATAGCGAACGTCGTAGCCCTTGCGCGCCAGCCAGCCTGCCACTTCGGCTGCCACCTCCAGTGCCACGCCGCGATAGCGCACGCCGTCGCGCCCTTGCAGCATGTCGAGTTGACGACGTGCGATGCCGAGAATGGTCGCCTCATCCAGCGGCGCGAACGGCACGATGCGGTCAATGCGGTTGAACAACTCGGGACGGACGAAGGCGCGCACCTCGCGAACGAAATGCTCCTTTGCCTGCTGTTTCGCCTCCGCGCCGGCGCCGGGCGACAGGCCACTGAAGCCGGGCGTTCCTTGCTGATAGGTCGCGGCCCCAAGGTTCGACGTCATGATGACGACGCTGTTGCTGAAGTCCGCCAGCCGGCCCGACGCATCGGTCAGCCGGCCCTCGCCCAGCACCTGCAACAGCAGATCGAACAGTTGCGGATGGGCTTTCTCAAACTCGTCGAGCAGGATCACCGAGAACGGCTGCTCGCGCACCTTCGCCGTCAGCAAGCCCTCGCCGGAATAACTGCTGCCGATAAGGCGCTGCACCGCGAACGGATCGGCATACTCGCTCATGTCGAAGCGCGTCAGCCGCTGCGGACTGCCGAAGAGGAAGCCGGCCAGCGCCTTCGCCATCTCCGTCTTGCCGACGCCCGTCGGCCCGATGAACAGCAGCGAGGCGATCGGCTTGCGCGGCCGGGCCAGTCGCGCCTTGACGGTCGCCAGCAGGTCGACGACGAGATCCAGCGCCTCGGCCTGGCCGATGACGCGGGCGGCGAACCAGCGTTTCGCCTCGTCGAGATCGAGCGGCACTGCATCGTCGAGCGGGAACAGCGGCAGGCCCGATTCGCGCGCGAACCCCGCTGTCACGTCGCTGCTGCTAAGTTTCGCATACGAGTCAAGGTCGGTCAGCAGGTTGCGCAGGAAGCGCAGCGGCCGGCCCGGATAGACGGAGTAAGTAGCGTAACGACGATGGAGTGTGTCGAGGGTGTCGAGGGCGGCAGGCTCCAGCGGAAACGGAGCATCGCGCGGCCGATTGATGGCGGCCAGCAGAGTGCTGCTCGCCAGGATGGCCTGGCCGCGCTTCCGGTCCGGCTCCTCCACGCGCACCTCGACAAATGCCTGGAGCAAATGCGGGTCCTGTCGTTCGATAAGCGGTTTCTGTTCGGGCAGACATTCCGCAATGGTGAGCAGGTCGCCGCGCGCCAGGTAGGGGCGAAGGAACGAGGCGATGCCCTGGCTGCGGAACTCGCTCTTGCCGACATCGAGCAGCTCCATCAGGTTGCCGAGATGCAGGATCGCCTTCGTCTTTGATGCCTCGCGCCAGACTTCCTGACAGCGTTGCTGCCACATGCCGAAGCCGGACATGCCGGCCACGAGACGCGAGCCGCTCGTCGCCCAGAAGGGAGTCCGTCCCAGCCCGAGATCCTGTCGCCTTCTGACCATCTCATGAACGATGGCCGACTTGCCGACGCCCGATGGGCCGACGAGCAGGACGGAGTGCGGCGTCTTCGCAGTGAGGATCTCGGCCACGCGCGCCACCGTTTCCTCGACCTCGAACGCCTCGGCCAGCGTTTGCATCGTCAGATCGGAGGCAACTTCATTGAGCGTCTTGTTCTCGTCGGCTTTCCTGTTCTCGGCGTCCTCGGCGCGCTGGCGCGGCGTCGGCAGCCGGACCGCAACCTCGAACGGTTCGACTTCGAGCTTGCGCGTCCGCTGAAGAGGAGCGAGTTTGGCCAGGGTCATGCGTTTGCCGCGCAGGAGCGCGGCCTTGACGTTCTGCGACAGCAGACGTCGCAGTTCGTCGTCGCTGGTCGCGATGACTTCGATGCCCAGGACGGGAACGTAGGCAAGGTGCTGCTCGTCGCCGTGCCGCCAGCGGACGAGAGGGAGCGCCAGTTCGATCGGTTCGCGCCAGGCGGCGGATCGTTTTGGCGGCTCGAGAACGACGATCAGGTCCTCGACAGTGATGCCGCCGGCCAGGTGTCGGCGACACAGGTGCAGGGCGGGCGTATGTTCGATGACGAAGCTGGAATTATGCTCCAGCGCGTTGAGGAGTTGATTGCGATCGTCGCCGAGACAGGCGATTTCAGGAATGAGCAGCGTCTCGGCGAGGAAGACGTCCGCGTCGAGAGTCTGGATCAGGCCGGTGAGTCGGAACTCGAAGTCAGGCACTGGCCGCCTCGGTGATGGGACAGGGCGCTGCTATTCTAGCGGCGTTTGGGAATGCCCGGTTAGCCGCGACGCGAGTCTTCGAGCGGAGCGCGAGGGAGAGTGTGCTAGAGGGCCAGGAGGCAACCGACGCGGAATCCAATCGCGGCACCGGGGTGGTTGGGTGCGAACCAGCTGCGGGAGCCGGTCAGCCGCGCCGAGAAGTCTTCGCAACGGAGCGGAAGCGCTGACAACCGGCTATAATGCCAGGGAAGCGAAATTCTGTCTACAGAGGAGGACGAAGGATGCAAGTCGGCAATTACCATTTGCACCGGCGGGCCAAGACGGTTCTCCTGCAGTTGGACGACGACGAAAAAGCGCGGATCGCTGAGCGATTGACGGCACTCGCGGGGATGCCCCCCGCACAGTGGCCCGAGGACGTGGCGAGGCGGCTTCCCAACGGTCCGGCTCATTATGTGGTCCGTATCGATGACAGCCTGCGGGCATTTGTCGATGTGCCTGAGGGCCAGCCGATCGTGGTGCAGGACATCGTCCATCAAGAGGCGCTCGACTACATGGCGGAAGCGGCGGCCAGGAATGGGCATTGAATGAGGGTATCCAATGCCGGACTTCCAGCCCCACAGTCTCGACGAGGCGCTTTGCCGACAGCAGGTGCAGGAACTCAAAGCCCTGCTCGACGGCTCGGCCGATATCGGCGAAGCAGTCTTCCACGACTTTTTCGAGCCGCGCTCGCACCTGCGGGCGATGGTCGGACGCTTGAATTCCGTGCTGTTATCGCCAGACCGTTTGGCCTGGCAGTATCCGATCTTCGGCGATTTCCGTTGCGACTTCGCCATCGGCGACTGGGCGCGCAAGGCATACACCTTCGTGGAGTTCGAGGACGCTCGGCCGAACAGCCTGTTCGTCAAGCAAGGGGAGAAGGCCACTCGCGCCTGGTCGCCGCGCTTCGACGGCGGCTACAGCCAGATCATCGACTGGTTCTACAAGCTGCACGTCATGACCGACACGCCCGACATGGAGGCGAGGTTCGGCAAGCGGGCCATTCGCTATGTCGGTGTGCTGATTGCCGGGCGCGACCAGCATTTTCAAGCTGGCGAGCGGCTGCGGCACGAATGGCGGCACGAGCACGTCGTCATCAACTCGAAACACATCGTCTGCCTCACCTATGACCAGCTCCTCAATGACCTGCTATTCCGCCTCGGCGAGTCCAGGGGGAGTGGAAAGGCCGGCAAGTGAGCGGGCTTGGGAGCGATCGGGTTAGAAGTCCAGGAGACAACAGCCATGCCCGCGAAACCCAATCCCGTCGTTGTTCTGGCCGAGGCCCTTATCGAGGCAGTCAAGGCCGAGCGCGATCAGGGAGTACTCGGCTATCCTCTGCGCCTGTCGCAACTGGCCCAACTCGCCGCCTCCGATCTGTTTCCGAAGGCCGTCAAGCACAAGAGCTTCACGAGTCGCGTCCTCCTGGCCCAGAAGAAACATCCCGACTCACTCCTCGTCCTCGTCGAGGACGCCGATCGACTCGCGGCCAGCGACGTCCTGTTGCTGCACTTGCTGGAGCAATTCTGCACCCCAGCGACCCCGGCCATCGCGCTCGACAAGCTGATCAAGAAGGTCGAGTCGCCACTGCGGCAGCCGCTTCAGGACTCGATCCAGCAGCGCATCCAGGCCCGGACACTGCCCGCGACCGTCGGCGTCCTCATCGTCAAGGACAAGCCGCAACTTTATCTCACGCACATGCCGCCGGCGCGGCCGGCCGACGTCGATTTGGCGGAGAAGATGCTCGCCGCTTTGGAAGCAGGGCGAGGAGCGGCGGGCTTTCCCTTGACGATGCGCAGCCTGATCGCCCACGTTGCGCCGGGCGTCGATGCGAAACTGCTGAAGAAGGCGCTCGGCTCGAAACTGCTGAAACCCCAGCTGATCGCGGCGGCCAAGGGAGACGACGCGCCGGTCGCCCTGCTCGAGGATGAGGATCGGTTGATCGCCAGTCAAGGGCTGCTGGCGTTCGCGCTGAACGCGAGCCGCACCGACGTTCACCAGGCAATTCCGCTGTCGGACCTGAAGAAGAAGGTGAGCAAGCCGCTGCAACTGCGCTTCGCCCAGGCGCTGGGCAATCGCGTCGCCCGGCTGACCGTCCCCGAGGGCATCGGCCTCTTGCGCATCAAGAAGCAGCCTTGCTTCTTCTTCTGGAGCGACGTCGTCGGACACGTTTCCGTTGTCGTCGCGGAAGCCACTGCCGTACCGTCAGCACCCGACGCAGTGCCAGTCCTCGAATTCGCCTCGGCCTTCGAGCAGGCCTTCGACACGCTGGACCGCCAGCATGGCTCCATCAATCTCGTCAGTCTCGTTGATATCCGCCATGCCTTGGCGTTTGACCGCGCCACCTTTGACCGCGAACTGAACGAGTTGCGCCGCGCGGGGCGCTTCAGCCTCAGCGGCGCCGAAGGACGTCACGGACTCAGCGAGGAGGAACGCGACGCGGCCATCCGCGAGGGCGACAACCTCTTGCTCTACGCGATGCGGCGGAAATGACGGAGCCGCAGGAGTTGCTTCACGCTTGCAGAAGATCGACGTAGGCGAGTTCGATGAGGTCTTCGTCGCGGACGTCGAGCCGAAGACGCATGGTCTCCGCAAGCCGCTCGCCCTCGGCAACAGGCTGTCCCGGTTTGAGGACCACTTCCACCTCCAGGAAAGTGCCGAGTCCCTCCACCTCGTCGAGATGAATGCGAACCTGGCCCGCGAGATAGAGCCAGCGGCGTTTCCGCACTTCGCCTCGCACCCCCAGCGCCCGGGCAAGCAGTTCGCGCAGGGGATCCGGCGACTCGGTCCGCACCACGGAATAGTTTGATTGCTTCGGTCCAGCCCGGTCGGGCCGCAGGTACTGGATCAACTCGCCGTGATGGGCCGACAGACGGCGCAACTTCAGTCGCCCATGCGGCACATTGAAGAAGGTGTCCACCTGCTCCAGCAACTCCGGTGGGCTTCCGGCAAGTTGCTCGGCCAGTTCCCGCTGTCGAGAGAGGTCGCGGACTCTGGCCTTCCACTCGACGTTGGTCGCCATGTTGATACTCCCGGCAAAGTGGAATCGGCGCAATTCATGCCAGGATGGATTTGACGACGTGGGCCTCGTTCACTCCCGTGAGCTTCTCCTTGAGTCCGGACTGCTCGACGAACAATTGTTCGTGATGCAGGCCGAGCAGGTGCAGAATCGTCGCGTGCCAATCCGGCACACGGACCTTGTTTTCGACAGCGGCCAGTCCCAACTCGTCGGTGGCGCCGTAAGTGGTGCCGGCCTTGATGCCCGCGCCGGCCATCCAGGTGCAGAAGGCATTCTTGTTGTGATCGCGGCCGGCCTTGCGCTCGTCTCTGTCCGCCGGCAACTGAGCAATGGGCAGCCGGCCAAACTCTCCGCCCCAGACGACGAGCGTATCGCTCAGCAGACCGCGCTGCTTGAGGTCGCGCAGGAGAGCGGCGATCGGCTGATCGGTTCGCTCGCACGCGCCCTTCATATCGTGCGCCAGCGTCGTGTGGTTGTCCCAGATCTGCGCGTTGATGTAGAGCTGCACGAAGCGTACACCGCGCTCGACCAGCCGCCGGGCGATCAGACAGCGCCGGGCATAGGAATCGGTCGGCTGCCGGCCGACGCCGTACATTTCAAGGGCCGCCTTGTTTTCCCGGGAGAGATCGAGGGCATCGCTCGCAGCCAACTGCATCCGCGCTGCCAACTCGTAGCAGCCGATGCGGGCATCGAGATCGGGCTGGCGCGGCCGCTCTTGCTTGTGAATCCGATCGAGGCGAGCCAGCAAGTCGCGCTCCATCTGCACAAGAGCCGCCGGACGATCCACGTCGGGTTTCAGGTTGAGGACCGGTGAGCCGGTCGAGCGAAAACGCGTACCCTGGTAGAGCGGCGGCAGAAAGCCAGCCTCCCAGTTTTCGACGCCATTGATCGGCAAGCCGAGCGGATCGTCGAGGACGACATACGCCGGCAAGTTCTGGTTTTCGCTGCCGAGTCCATACGTGACCCATGCCCCAAGAGTGGGCCGGCCCGGTCCCATCTTGCCCGACTGGATCAGGTAAATCGCCGGTTCATGCGTCAGGTTGGTCGTGACCATCGACCGAATCAGCGCGATGTCATCGACTTGCCGGGCCAGATGCGGCAGGGCATCGGAGACCCACATGCCGCACTGTCCATGCCGGGCGAACTTGAAGGGACTGCGCATGAGAGCGCCGGCACTCTGAGGGTTCTCGACCTCACCGGCGATCTTGTCAAAGAGCGGCTTGCCGTGTTGCTTGTCGAGCATTGGCTTGGGATCGAACAGGTCCATCTGGCTGGGGCCGCCATTCATGAACAGATGGATGACCGCCCTGGCTTTCGCGGGGAAATGCGGGGCGCGCGGCTTGAGATCGTGCAGACGTCGCTCCTCTGTCGTCGCGCCGCGAGCAATATCCTGGCCCAGCAGATAGGCAAGCGCCGCTCCATGAATGCCGCCGGCGACCTGATGGAAGAAGCCTCGGCGCGTACTCGATTCGGACATGGCGTCCCTCTCAATCCACATAGACGAAAGCAGCCGAATTCAAGATCGCATGACAGAACGCACTCAGCGCCTTGTCCGCCGCCAGTTCACGCAACCGGGTCAGCGCCTCCCGACCGATCCGCTTCTCTGCTTCACCGGGCAAACGGCTCAGGGCGATCAGGTAGACGCGCTCGATCTGCCGGGTATCCTCGTCGCCTGCTTCCTTGCGAACCCGCCGGGCGAAGTCTTCCGCCAGTTGCTGCACCATGCCGTTGTTCATCAGGTGCAGCGCTTGCGGAGCCACGGTCGAGTTTCGGCGTTCGAGACAGTTGGGGTTCATCTGCGGATAATCGAATGTCTCCAGATGCGTAGGCATCTTCTTGCGCATCTGCTGCACATAGATCAGCCGGCGATAGCCCTTCGCGGTGGGTGCCGGCGTCACCAGTCCATCGGCACGGGAATGCACCGGATCACCCGGCCCAAAACGAGTTTCATCGAGACGCCCCGCCGCCAGGAGAAGCGTGTCGTAAAGCACTTCGGCATCCATCCGCACCAGGGGCATGCGCGAGACGAGGACGTTCTCCGGATCGAGCTTCTCGTGAGCGGCCGTCACGAGGGATGACTGCCGATAAGCGGCACTGCTCATCATCAGGCGATGCATTTCTTTCATGCTCCAGCCGCGCCGGACGAACTCGATAGCCAGCCAGTCGAGCAACTCCGGATGCGTTGGCCGCGCGCCTGCCTTGCCGAAGTTGCCCAGCGTCTTGACGATGCCGGCGCCGAAATGCTGTTTCCAGAGACGATTGACCAGCACCCGGGCCGTCAGAGGATGATCGGCCCGCGTCAGCCAGCGCGCGAACGCCAGCCGCCGTCCTGTTTTCTTCGCGCCCGGCCACGGCGGCTCGACCGTGAAGGGCGTCTTGCCATCTGTCAGCACCGAAGGCACGCCAGGGCCGACGAGCCGTCCGGGAGTGAGATAATCGCCGCGCCGATAGAGGTACGTCGGCGACGGCTCGCCGCGGTCCCACAGCGCCTGAATCCTCGGCTCCGGCGGCCGCTGCGCCGCCGGCGTCTTGCTCCAGGCGCTGCGCTCGGCCGTTGTGACGTGGGGCAGATGTCGGCCGCCGAGTACGTCCTGACTGACGGGGCCAATGCCGGGACGCACGTCGGGCTTGATCCAGTCGAACTCGTCGTAAGCGCCCTTGAAGACGGCCACCAGCCGGTAATAGTCGCGCTGCGGAATCGGGTCGAACTTGTGCGAGTGACAGCGAGCGCATTTCAGCGTCAAGCCCATGACGGCTGAGCCGAGGACGTCAATCTCGTCGGCAATCACTTCGAGGCGATCGGGAATGTAGCCGGTGATGTTCGCCCAGGTCGCGTCCGGCGCCATGCGCAGGAAACCCGTGGCGACAAGGTTGTCGGACATCTCGGACGTGATTTCCGTCGCCTTCTCGCAGTCCGCCAGTTCGTCGCCGGCAAGCTGTTCGAGGAGGAAACGGTCATAGGGCTTGTCGGCATTCAGCGACCGGATGACGTAATCGCGGTAGCGCCAGGCATGAGGCCGGGGCAGGTCTTGCTCGCGTTTGCCCTCGGAGTCCGCATAGCCGGCGAGGTCCAGCCAGTGCCGCCCCTGGCGTTCGCCATATCGAGGCGAGGCGAGCAGTCGATCGATCAGCTGCTCGTGAGCGGCCGGATCGGAGTCGGCGAGGAATCGCTCGACCTCGGCGGGTTCCGGCGGCAGCCCGGTCAGGTCGAGATACGCTCGCCGGATCAAGGTAGCGCGATCCGCTTCCGGCGACAGCGCCAGTCCCTTTTCCTCCAGCTTGTGGAGAAGGAACACATCAATCGGATTTCGCGTCTTTCGTGGTGCAGACGGCTCGCCTGCTTCTTGCAGGCGAGCCGCCTGCACTGCTGGGGGCCGAAATGCCCAGAAGTCGCGGTCCTTGTCTGTCACCAGCGGGTCCGGTGCTATCGTGGCGACGTCCGGCTCAAGCACCACCTCGGGCGCTCCCTGCGCGATCCAGCGGGCGAGGAGTTCCGTCTCGGCCGTCTCGATGGGCTTGACGCTCACCTCCACGAGCCGCTTGAGCGGCGGCATCGCGCCTGCGCGAACCTTCTGGATGAGCAGGCTCTGTTCCGGTTTGCCCGGGACCATGGCCGGCCCCGATTTACCTCCGCGCAGAATGCTGGCGCGAGTGCGCAAATCGAGGTTGCCCTCCTGGCGTCGCGCTCCGTGGCAGACCGTGCAGCGCCGCAGCAAGATCGGAATGACGTCGTGCTGGTTTAATGCCGTGGCGATTCCGGGTTCCGTGCCTGAGGGAGCGCCGGCGGCGATCCAGCGGCGGATCGTATCCACCTCCGTTGGCGTGAGGCGATCCTTCTTCGCGGGAGGCATGGCGCCTTCTTGGACCTTCTGATAGAGAAGGCTCTTTTCCGGCTGTCCGGCCACGAGGACCGGTCCGGACTCGCCTCCCTTGAGGACGGTGGCAGGCGTGCGCAGGTCGAGTTCGGCCCTGTGGTTCTTGTCGCCGTGACAGCGGAGACATTTTGCCTGAAAGAGGGGGAGGATGTCCGTCTCGAATCGCGGCGCCGGAGCGGCAATGCCAGGCCCGCCAGCGAAGAGCATCAGGGCGAAGGCGGTTGCCGCCAGTTCCATCTGGAGCTTTCCCAACGTACTTTGCTTTTTCGGCACTGCTTTTCCTCGTCTTCCGTCCGTTGCCGTTTGCCATCTCGAAGCCGGCCTCTTCCAGGACACGCCGCTGTTCCGAATTGACAATCAACGTCCGTTCAAACCGCGTTTGAAACCCTTCCCCCATTCGGAGCAACAGGGCGATTCCCTGTCCCTATTTGCCTGCCTTGATCCGCACCGCGACCATTGGTTTCGCTGAAAAAGCCCGTGTTCTCCGACCAATTGTTCGTCTCCTCAGTCACCTCCGGAATGAGCGCCCCTCGCATTATACCCGTGTATGCCGCCCCTGCCCACCGCGCCACGCCGAGTGATTTCACCGAGCTGTCAAAAAGAGGCCGGAGCAGGAAAGAAATTGACGAATTTGGCCGCAGGTCGAACAATGGAGTGGAAGGGTTTTCCGGCCCACTGACTGCTTCTGGAGGTGAACCATGGTTTCCCCAACCCGAACCGCCAGGCTCGCCGACGAGTTCGCTGCGTCCTATCCAGCCACCTTGCCGGAGCGGCTGGAGTGGCTCTCGGAAAACTTGCGCATCTACCGCCCCCGCTTCCTGCGTCTGATGGGGCTTGCGGCCGACGAGGCCGAGATGGACCTTGACACACCCTGGGAGGTAATGGCCAGTCGGTGGGAGGACCGGGCGTGGTGGATTGAGGAACTGCTCTGCCAGCTCATCGCGCTCTTCGACTACGATTGGAAGGCCCTCGCCAATCGCCTGCACCAACTTGCGGCCAACGGCGAATCCGGCCGCGTCTCCTCTCCGGCGGGACACATGGCCCGGCTGCCCTCCCTCCCACCTGTCGAGCGTGAAAGGACCCTGCTCACCCGAATTGCAGAGGGGGGACCGGATGTCCTGACCTGGCTCATCGAATATCTCACACAACCCGCTGCCGATAGGCTGCCCTCCGGAAATCACGAGTAGAGATGAGGGAACGTGTACCATCTCATCGCTCCAGGAACTCGCCTCTACCGCGTTACGCGCCGTGGCGAAACCTGGCCGAATCCCCTGCTCGGGCTGGGAGCTTTCGTCTCGCGCGGCGGAAGATACAACGGCCCGCATCAAGCCACCGTTTACGCCAGCGACGATCCGCTCGTGGCCATCACGGAGGCCGCCTTCTACCAGGCCCAGGATTGGTATCGGAAAATCGCCTTCCATCACATTCTGCCGGTGAGCTACCCGCTCCAGTCGGAACACTGGTTGTGGTGCTTCACGATTGATCCCGCACCGCCCCTAATCGATCTCCTCGACCCCAGCGCCCAGCACCTGTTTCCGCACCCGTCCCACTTGCTCCTGGCATCCGGCCAGCAGTATGACGGCACGCAAAAACTGGCAAACGACATTCGCGCCCACCTTCCACCCGCTGGTTCGGCCCATTCGCGTCCGGAGGGGCTGCGAGCGCCCTCCGTACGGACACTGCGTCAAGGCACTTTCCAGCCCTGTCAGTTTGCGCTGTTCGTGATGAGCCGAGCGTTCCACCGGCCCTTCGAGGATCGCGGCAGTCTCGTGGAACAGTGGCGGTTGACATTCGAGTTTCAGGAACCGCCGCCCCGGCAGCCCGTCTCCTACAACAGCACGCATATTGATTGGCGCGGCCCTCGCTTTCGGCTCGGTGGACCCTCCACCGCGACGATCCCCGCGTTTACGCCCCGACCGCGACCCCGTCCCTACCAGCCGGGTCGCTGGTATCGCCTCGTCGTCTGCTTCGGTTGAGGAAATCGAGCAAGCCCTCAATCTGCTCTGATGTTGCCTTGTCGGTCTGGAGAGTTGGGGCTTGTTGAGAACAGATTCACTCAGCAGTACGCGCCGATTCGTGTATGGCCCGGCGACGGCCATCGCGTACACTTGAAGAAGGATCGCCATCACTCTTCACTCGCCGGATCCACACCCGAGACCGTTGAGCAATCGAGGGACACGAATATGGATCGCGCGGCCCGTTTGCTGCTCCGGCGCCGGTTCCTGCAACTGGCCGGCGGAACACTTGGCCTCCACCTCGGAGGACTCTTGCAGGCCCAGGCGGCGCCCGCCGTTCACCCCCGGACGAGTTCGATCCGCGCCTGCATCCTGGTCTTCTATTACGGCGGTCCGAGCCACCTCGATACTTATGACCCCAAGCCCGACGCTCCGGCCGAGATTCGCGGCGAGTTCCGCACCATCGCGACCAGCGTCCCCGGCGTCCGCGTTTGCGAACACCTGCCGCGGATGGCCCGGCTGATGCACAAGGTCGCTCTGGTCCGCAGCATGCACCACTCGGCCCGGTTGCACGATTCCGCCTCGATCCACGCCCTGACCGGCAGGCCTCTCGATGGCCCGGACCGCGAACTGTTCGCGCCCCAGGCCCAGGTCTTCCCGAGCTTCGGCAGTACCGTGGCCTACCTTCGCCGCAGTCATCCGGTCGAGGTCCCCTTCGCGTCCCTGCCGTTCGCCTTCCACAATGTCCATGACGTTCCGTGCCAGGGAGGGGGCTTTCTTGGAAAGGCGTTCGATCCCTTCTGGGTCGAGGCCGATCCGCAAGCGCGGAAGTATCGCGCCGACGCACTGACTCCCGTGGAGGGTCTGTCCGACACCCGGCTGCGCGAGCGACACGATCTCCTGGCCGCGCTCCAGGGCGGCACTCATCCGCCCTCGCCTTTCCAGGGAATGTATGGCCGCGCCTTTCGCTTGCTGGCTTCGGAGGCGGTCCGCAAGGCAGTGGACCTGTCGCGCGAGCCGGCCAGCGTCCGCGAACGCTACGGTTTTGGGCCAAAGCCGGTGTCGGTTGGCGAGGGAGGCGGAGGCGGCAACGGGGCCGAGATGGGACAGGGCCAGCAGATGCGCGGCCAGAACCTGCTGCTGGCGCGGCGACTGGTCGAGGCGGGGGTGCCGTTCGTCAACGTCCACGACTTCCGCCAGCAGGGCCAGAACTGGGACGCTCACTTCAAGTGCTTCAACCAGCACCGCACGCACCTGCTGCCGCCGGCGGATCAGGCGCTGTCGGCCCTGATCGAGGACCTCGACCAGCGCGGCCTGCTCGAATCGACCCTGGTCGTCGCGATGGGGGAGTTCGGCCGCACGCCGCGCATCAACCGCGATGGCGGCCGGGACCACTGGCCCGATTGCTACACTGTCCTCCTGGCCGGCGGCGGCGTCCGGGGCGGGGCCAGTTATGGCACGAGCGATCGGCAAGGTGCTTACCCTGCCTCGGACCCGGTCACGCCGGGCGACCTGGCGGCCACCATCTTCTCGCGCTTCGGCATCGATCCGGCCGGCGAGGTCCGCGATCAAGCAGGACGGCCCTACCGGGTAGCCGATGGCCAGCCGATTGCCCGCCTGTTCGCAGGATGACCCGCGTCAGACGCGCGGACCCCTGGCGAGTGACACAAGCTTGAAGCGCAAACGAAGGGACTGGGCCATCCTTTTGTGGCCTGCTCTCGGAGGTGCCTGAAGAAACGCAGTCTGGGCGCGTGTATCGCTTGCCGACCGAGGCGGAATGGGAGTATTCTTGTCGAGGAGGGGCGACTCTTTCAAAGCCTTTTCACCTCGGTGATAGCCTCTCTTCCAGACAGGCCAACTTCGACGGCAACTATCCCTATGGCGACGCGCCAAAGGGGAAAAACCTGGAGCGCACTTCCAAAGTCGGCTCCTATTCCACCAACGCCTTTGGTTTGTTCGACATGCACGGGAACGTCGTTGAGTGGTGCCAGGACGGGTATGCTCCCTTTGACCTCAGCATCGTAAAGGATCCGACAGGTCCGGCAACCAGCCCGGAGAATCGCCGCGTGATACGCGGCAGGTATGTTGCCGGCTTCCGCGGCGACTGCATCGGCTTCCGCGCCGTCTGCGTGAAGAGGACTTAGTAACGGCCTGTCTTCTTCTCAGAGGTTGTGAAATAATCCCGATGCGCCATTGCAAAATAAGGACTTACGTCGCGAAAACCGGCATTCTTTCACAGCCTCTCAGGCAAGGTTCAGGTGGAGCAAAGCGTCTGGTGGTCCACGGTGATGTCGGCAAACGCTTCCAGCCGCTCGTACCACTTCATCTTCGGGAGCGTGTCGGCCCGATCCGCCGGGGCGGCCCCCGCGAAGAAAAACAGACCGAGCCGGACGCCGTCAGCGGCGCCCACTCCAACCCCGAACGCTGGCGGTCGCCACGCGTTTGTGGGTACTGGCGAACGCGTCGCGGAACCATCCCAGTCCCCAAACGGACTTGCCGCGTTTGTGGGCCAAGGTGTCATCGACCAGCAGGGTGATGGTGCCGAGGAGTTTGAGGCGGGTCAGGATCAGCAAGGCGACGCGCTGGGCCAGCGCTTTGGGTGTCCAGGCCGAGCGTGCGAAGAAGTTGTAG